>SKOF01000546.1 GCA_007120155.1 Thioalkalivibrio sp.
ACCCCCTTCGCTTCCGCTCCTCGCCCGGGATTCATCGCGCGCGTCCGCGTTGCGGCGGCGCAGCTCGTCCAGCTTTTCCCGGATACGGATCTCCAGGCCCCGGTCCACCGGCAGGTAATAACGGCGTTCCGGCATGTCGTCCGGGAAGTAGCGCGCTCCCGCCGCGAAGCCGTCGGCCTCGTCGTGGGCATACCGGTAATCCTTTCCGTAGTCCAGTTCCTTCATGAGCTTCGTGGGGGCATTGCGCAGGTGCAGGGGCACGTCCAGGCTGCCCAGTTCACGCACATCGGACATGGCGCGGGTGTAGGCCTTGTACACGGCGTTGCTCTTGGGCGCGCAGGCCATGTAGACCACCGCCTGGGCCAGCGCCAGTTCTCCCTCGGGGGAGCCCAGGCGCTCGTACACGTCCCAGGCCTCAAGGGCCAGCGTCAGCCCCCGGGGATCGGCGTTGCCGATATCCTCGCTGGCCATGCGCACCACGCGCCGGGAGAGGTACACCAGATCACATCCGCCGTCGATCATGCGGCACAGCCAGTAGAGCGACGCATCGGGGTCGGAGCCGCGCACCGACTTGTGCAGGGCGGAGATCTGGTCGTAGAACATCTCGCCGCCCTTGTCGAAACGGCGCAGGCCCTGGCTGGTGACTTCATCGAGGGTCGCCTCGGTGATGTCGGCTCCGCCCTCGGCCTCTTCCGCCAGGTCGGCGGCGATCTCCAGCAGGTTGAGCGCGCGCCGGGCATCGCCGTCCGCGGCATTTGCCAGGCGATCGCGCAACCCGTCGGCCATGCGGATGTGCCGGTCACCCAGGCCCCGTTCGGCATCCGTCAGTGCGCTGTCGATGACCGCACGGATGTCCGCCTCGGTGAGCCCCTTGAGCACGTAGGTGCGCACGCGCGAGAGCAGCGCGTTGTTGAGCTCGAAGGACGGATTCTCCGTGGTGGCGCCCACGAAGGCGATGGTGCCGTCCTCCACGTGGGGCAGAAAGGCATCCTGCTGGGACTTGTTGAAACGGTGCACCTCGTCCACGAACAGCACCGTGGGCTTGCCGTGCATGCGCCGATGTTCGCGTGCCTGCTCGACGGCGGCACGGATGTCCTTCACGCCGGAGAGCACGGCGGAGAGCGTCAGGAACTGCGCGCCGCAGTAATGGGCGATCATGCGTGCCAGGGTGGTCTTGCCGGTACCCGGCGGCCCCCAGAACAGCATGGAGTGCAGCCGGTCCTCCTCAATGGCCCGGCGCAGGGGCTTGCCCGGCGCCAGCAGGTGCTCCTGCCCGGCGAATTCCTCCAGCGTACGCGGCCGCATGCGGTCCGCCATCGGGCGGCCGGTCTCGTCAATGGGTGCCGTGTCGAAGAGATCGGTCATGGGCGTGGGGCGTGAGGGGCGAGGCGTCAAGGGTGAGGCGTGAGTATCAGTCTAACCTCCTCGACGTACCGTGTAACGGCAGCTTTACGCCTCTCGCCTATCCCCTCTCGCCTATCCCCTCACCCCTCACGTCCAAGCATCAATGCCGAATCACATCAACCCCCTCGGGCGCCTCGAAGCGGAAGGTGCGCGCGGGGAAATCCGGGTTCAGGCGCATGTCGGTGAAGCGGATGCGGGTCTGCTGGCCGAACTGGTCGTAGAGCACCATCATGCCGATCTGCTGGTCGTCCATGCCGATGAGGATGCGGGTGAAATCCGCATCCAGGTCACGGGGATGGAGCTCCACCCAGTTCAATCCGCCGCGCTCGCCCACGATCTCGACCTCGAAATCCTCGTCCAGGGGGCGCGGCTCGGACAGCAGCATGATGGGCGCGCCGGCCAGGACATGCTCCATCGGCCGGGCAGTGGCCTGGGCCAGATCCTCGTCGTAGGTCCAGAGAAACTGTCCGTCCGCGATGATGAGCTGACGATACGGTGTCTCGTAGTCCCAGCGAAAGCGGCCGGGGCGCTGCAACTGCACCGTGCCCTCGGATTTCTGCAGGACCTCGTCCTCCTCGTTGATCACCAGCTGCTCGAAGCGGGCCTCGAAGCCGGTGACGTCATGGAAGAACCGGTCGAGCTGCTGGCGCGCGTCGTCGGCCATGGCCGGCGTGAACAGGATCAGCGCCAGCAGGGACGTCATCAGGTATCTGGACATGCAATCTCTCTCGGAAAGGGAACTGTGGCCGCGTCAGTCCTTGGGGCCGCCCGGCGCGAGGACCTCACGGTTGCCGTTGGACTGCAGCGCGCTCACCAGGCCCGCCGCCTCCATGTCCTCGATCATGCGTGCGGCGCGGTTGTAGCCGATCTTGAGACGGCGCTGCACATAGGAGATGGAGGCCTTGCGGGATTCCAGCACGATGGCCACGGCCTGGTCGTAGAGCGGATCACTCTCCGGATCCCCGCTGGTCACCGGCTCCAGGCCGGGAATGGCGGCCGCGCCGGACTCCGGTTCTTCTAGGACCTCGTCCAGGTACTCGGGTTCACCCAGGGTCTTGAGATGGTCCACGACCTGGTGCACCTCGTGGTCGGCCACGAAGGCGCCGTGCACACGCACCGGATGGGCGGTGCCCGGCGGCAGGTAAAGCATGTCCCCGTGCCCGAGCAGCTGTTCCGCACCCATCTGATCCAGGATGGTGCGCGAGTCCACCCGCGAGGAGACCTGGAAGGCCACGCGGGTCGGGATGTTGGCCTTGATCAGACCCGTGATCACGTCCACCGACGGGCGCTGGGTGGCAAGGATCAGGTGAATGCCCGCGGCCCGCGCCTTCTGCGCCAGGCGGGCGATGAGCTCCTCCACCTTCTTGCCTACCACCATCATCATGTCCGCGAACTCGTCCACCACGATGACCACGAACGGCAGCGGCTTGAGTTCCGGGGCCGGCGCCTCGTCGTCGAACTCCATCTGCGGCTTGTGGAACGGGTTGCGCAGCGGCTCGCCCTTCTCGGCGGCCTCCTTCACCTTGCGGTTGTAGCCGGCGATGTTGCGCACGCCCAGATGGGACATGAGCCGGTAGCGGCGTTCCATCTCCGCCACGCTCCAGCGCAGGGCGTTGGAGGCATCCTTCATGTCGGTGACCACCGGCGCCAGCAGGTGGGGGATGCCCTCGTACACCGAGAGCTCCAGCATCTTGGGATCGATGAGGATCAGCCGCACCTGCTCCGGGCGCGCCTTGTAGAGCAGCGAAAGCAGCATGGCGTTGATGGCCACGGACTTGCCCGACCCGGTGGTGCCGGCCACCAGCAGATGCGGCATGCGCGCCAGGTCCGCCACCATGGGCACGCCGCCGATGTCCTTGCCCAGCGCCAGGGTCAGGGGCGAACCGGAACTCTCGAACACCTGGGATTGCAGGATCTCGGAGAGCACCACCAGTTCGCGCTGCTCGTTGGGGATCTCCAGGCCGACAGTGGACTTGCCCGGGATCACCTCCACGATGCGCACGCTGATCACCGACAATGCCCGGGCCAGATCCTTGGCGAGGCCGCTGATGCGGCTGACCTTCACCCCCGCCGCCGGTTGGAGTTCAAACCGGGTGATCACCGGGCCCGGGTGCACGGCCACCACCTCCACCTCCACACCGAAGTCCCTGAGCTTGATCTCCACAAGCCGGGACATGGCCTCCAGACTCGCCTCCGAATAGCCGCCTTCGTGAGGCCTGGCCTGATCCAGCAGGGCCAGGGGCGGAAGGGCGTCGGGCCGGGCACCCTCGAACAGGGGGATCTGCTTCTCCCGCTGCACGCGCTCCCCGGGGGCGGGCTTGCTCACCACCGGCTCGATGCGCGGCTTGGGACGCCCGCGGATCTTTTCGGTCTCGGTCCGGAAGACCGTCTCCCGGGCCTCCCGTGCCTTGCGCCCGGCGCGCTGCTCCAGGATGCCCGCGATGCGTTCACGCACCCAGGCCGCCAGCAGCAGCGAGTAGCGGCCCACGGTATCCATCACTGCAAACCAGGACAGGCCGGTGAACAGGGTGACGCCGGCCAGGAACAGGGCCAGCAGCAGCAGCGTGGTGCCCACCATGCCGAATCCGGTCATCAGCAGCACGCTCAGCACCTCGCCGAGGATGCCGCCGGCGTTGAGCGGCAGGACGCCCGGTGCGAAATGCAGGGTGGCGAGTCCGCATCCGGAAGCGAGGGTGAGCACGAATCCGGCCCAGCGGATGCCCAGGGTGCGCAGGTCCAGTTCGCCGGTATCCGACCGCCCCCGGTAGAGCAGCCAGCCGCTGTACCCCACGATCACCGGCGCCAGATACGCCAGGTAACCGAACAGATAGAAGAATACGTCGGCGAACCAGGCCCCCACCCGACCGCCCAGGTTGGTCACCCGCAGCCCGCTGCCCGTATGGGACCACCCCGGATCCGCCGGGTTGAAGGTCACCAGCGCAATCAGCAGATACGTCGCGGCTGCGCCCAGCACCAGCAGCGCCACCTCGCGCAGCCCCCGCCCCACATGGGCCGAGAGCGGCTTGCCATTGGTCTTCTTCTGGGTTGCCTGGGCCAAGATCACTATCCGCGTAAGGAATCGGTCACAATTATATGATTTATATGGTGAAGTGGGAAGTCGGAATTGGGAAGTGAGAAGAAACCCCTACTCCATTGCGTGGTCGCATGACGCCCCGGAGTTGCTGAGTCCTGGTCTCCAATCCATGCCAGAGCCGATACGCCGATTGTCGTCCCCGACTCTTCGCACGGCACAATGCCAACTTCCCACTTTTCAATTCCCACTTCCCCCTTCCAGTTCCGCCTTCACCGCCGGGTTCACATACGCCCCGTCCCGTACGTTGATGCCTTCCGCCAGTGCCGGATCGTCCGTCCAGTCCGGTTCCGCGAGCCGCAGGACGTGGGGGATGAGGCTCGCCGACAGGGCCTGGGAGGAGGTGCGCGGCACGGCACCGGGCATGTTGGTGACGCAGAAATGGGTGACGCCCTCCTCCACGTAGAACGGATCGTCGTAGCTGGTGGGTCGGGTGGTCTCCAGGCATCCGCCCTGGTCCACGGAGATGTCCACGGCCACGCTGCCGGGCACCATCTCCCGAAGCATCTCCCGGGTCACCAGATGGGGCGTGCGCCGCCCGGGTACCAGCACCGCCCCGATAAGGATGTCCGCCGAGGGCAGGCTGTCGCCGATGGCCTGCTGATAGGCATACAGCGCAGTCACGTTGTTGCCCATGGCGCGCATGGCCGTCATGCGCTCGCGATGGACGTCGAACACCGTCACCCGGGCACCCAGGGCTGCGGCCGTGTGCACCGCCGCACCTCCGGCCACCCCCGCTCCGAGCACCACCACGTGGCCCCGGCTGGCCGCTGCTAGCCCGCCGAGGAGCATCCCCTTGCCTCCCTGGGGCTGATGCAGCAGGTGGGTACCCACCTGGACCGCAAGGTGCCCGGCGATCTCGCTCATGGGCGCCAGGAGGGGCAGTGTGCCGTCCACACGCACCGTCTCAAAGGCGATGGCGGTGAGCCCGATGGCGCGCAGGCGCTCACCCAGTTCCCGGTTGGCCGCCAGGTGCAGGAAGCAGAAAAGGCGGTGTTCCCGGCGCAGGCGCGAAAGCTCCTCGCCCACCGGTTCCTTGACCTTGACGATCAGTTCCGCCTCGCCATAGACGGCATCTGCATCCGGCAGGATACGGGCCCCTGCCGCCAGGTAGTCCGCATCGCCATAGCCGCTCATGCTGCCGGCGCCCTGCTGGATGACCACGTCGTGGCCATGCCGCACGAGTTCCGCGCAGGCGGCAGGCACGAGGCCCACCCGGCCTTCCCGCGTCTTCACCTCAGTGGGAATTCCAACTCGCATCCTCAGATCCCTCATTCCGGGGAAACCTCAGCGGGCGTGACTTGCAAGGACTGGGCCCGGATAATACGGGCCCCGCGAGTCCGGCCTTCGGCCGAACCCGGCACGGCCAATCGTGTCTCATCGAATGCCGCCCGGACCGCCTGAGAATCACACAGATCCAGACCGACTGAAAACAGGAGTCAGTATACATGAGCGAATCCAAGCACTGCCGGCTGCTCATCCTCGGATCCGGCCCCGCCGGATACACAGCAGCCGTCTACGCCGCGCGCGCCAATCTTGCCCCGGTGCTGATCACGGGACTGGAACAGGGTGGCCAGCTCACCACCACCACCGACGTGGACAACTGGCCGGGCGACGACGCGGGCGTGCAGGGTCCGGAACTCATGGAACGCATGAAGCGCCATGCCGAGCGCTTCGATACCGAGGTCATCTTCGACCATGTCAACAAGGTGGATCTGTCCAGCCGTCCGTTCAACCTCGACGGCGACGCCGGCCGCTACACCTGTGATGCCCTCGTCATCGCCACCGGGGCCTCGGCCATGTACCTGGGACTTCCCTCAGAGGAGGCCTTCAAGGGCAAGGGCGTGTCGGCCTGCGCCACCTGCGACGGCTTCTTTTACCGCAACCAGAAGGTCGCGGTGATCGGTGGTGGCAACACGGCCGTGGAAGAGGCCTTGTACCTGTCCAATATCGCCGAACACGTGACCCTGGTGCATCGCCGGGACAAGCTGCGCGCCGAGAAGATCCTCCAGGACCAGCTGTTCGCCAGGGAGAAGGAAGGGCGGATTACCATCGAATGGGATCACGTCCTGGACGAGGTGCTGGGCGATGATTCGGGCGTCACCGGCATGCGCATCAAGCACGTCAAGTCCGGCAACGCGCGGGATGTCGATCTGATGGGCGTGTTCATCGCCATCGGCCACAAACCCAATACCGGCATCTTCGAGGGCCAGCTCGAGATGAGCAACGGCTACATCAAGGTGCAGAGCGGCACTTCGGGCAACGCCACGGCCACCAGCGTACCCGGCGTATTCGCCGCCGGTGACGTGATGGACCACGTCTATCGACAGGCGGTGACCTCCGCCGGCACCGGCTGCATGGCCGCCCTGGATGCGGAGCGTTTCCTGGAGGACAACGGCTGAGGCGCGTTCGGGACACACTGACCGCATGCAGATCCGTATCGTCGAGCAGCTGGACACGGTTCCGGCCCGGGAATGGGATGCGTTGGGAGGCGAACACAACCCCCTGCTGAGCCATGCCTTTCTGGCGGGACTCGAGCGCTACGGTTGTCTCGGCAGCGAATACGGCTGGTATCCTCGCCACGTGCTGGCAGAGGACGACGGCGGACGGCTGCTGGCCGCCATGCCCATGTATGCCAAGACCAACGGCTATGGGGAGTTCGTCTTCGACTGGGCCTGGGAATCCGCCTGGGAACGCTCGGGCGTGTCCTATTACCCGAAGCTGGTGGTGTCTGTCCCCTATACGCCCGCCACCGGCCCGCGTCTGCTGATCCATCCGGAGGCCGACGCGCCGGATCTGCGCCGCGTGCTCATCGATCAGGGCATCCGGTTTGCCCGGGCGCACGGGGTCTCCGGGCTTCACTGGCTGTTTCCCGATGACACCGATCTGGAGGCCCTGCGCGCGCAGGGCCTGTCGCTGCGCATGGGCTGTCAGTTCCACTGGCGCAACGACGGATACCGGGACTTCGATGACTTTCTTGAGCGATTCAGTTCAAAGAAACGCAAAAATGTGCGCCGTGAACGGCGCAAGGTGGGGGAACAGGGGGTAAGCTTGCGCATCCTCCACGGGAATGAAGTCCCCGACACCCTTTGGGAAACCTTTCACGGGTTCTATACGGATACCTTCGAGAAGAAAATGGGCATCCCCACCCTGAGCCTCGATTTCTTCCGGGAAACCGGCCGGGCCTTGGGCCGCGGGGTGGTGATGGTGCTGGCCGAACATGAAGGCGAGCCCGTGGCCGCGGCGCTGTGCTATCGCAGTCATGACAGTCTGTACGGGCGCTACTGGGGGTGTGCCCGGGACTACGACGGACTGCACTTCGAGGCCTGCTACTACCAGGGGATCGAGTACTGCATTCGGGAAGGCCTGGCGCGATTCGAACCCGGTGCCCAGGGCGAGCACAAGATCCCGCGGGGCTTTCTGCCCACGCCCACCTGGTCGGCCCACTGGCTGGCCCACGAAGAGCTGGGCGAGGCCGTGGCGGATTTCTGCCGGCGCGAGCAGCAGGTGATGGCCCGGCACTGCCGGCAACTCATGGGCCTCTCCCCGTTCCGCGAAGGGGCCGGACCGGATGACGCAGCGCGCCCGGCGGCCTCCGTGCCCTGACCTAACCCATGTATCCCCTCACCTGGTTGCATCCGGGACAGCCGGACGAACCCTTCCCGCATCCGGACCGGGCGCTGACCGAACCCAACGGCCTGCTGGCGGCCGGGGGCGACCTGAACCTGGAGAGACTGCTGCGCGCCTACCGGGAAGGAATCTTTCCCTGGTACGAGGCGGGTCAGCCCATCCTGTGGTGGTCACCGGACCCGCGCACGGTGCTCGTTCCCTCGGAAGTGCATGTCAGCCGCAGTCTGCAGAAGACCCTGCGAAGCGGCCGCTTCCGGCTCAGCATCGATGAAGCCTTCAGCCACGTGATCCGGGGATGCGCGGAGCCCCGGGGCGGGGTGCACGGCACCTGGATCACCTATGGCATGCAGCAGGCCTTCGTCCAGATGCACGAGGCCGGCCACGCCCATTCCGTGGAGGTCTGGCAGGATGACGACCTGGTGGGCGGTCTGTACGGGGTCTCCCTCGGCCGCATGTTCTACGGGGAATCCATGTTCAGCCGGGTCAGCGACGCGTCCAAGGTGGCCCTGGTGACCCTCTGCCGCCATCTGGAGCACTGGGATTACCCGCTGATCGATGCCCAGACCCCGTCCGCCCACCTGACCCGCATGGGTGCCCGGTCCATGCCGCGCCGGGAGTTCCGCCGGTGTCTGGATCAGTTGTGCGAACTCCCCGCCCACGGGGTCCGCTGGGCAGTGGAGCCGGATCTGCTCTGACCCGGAACGCCCCCGAATTTCATCTTTCCTTCTTGCGTGCGGCGCACCCCTTGGCCAGCTCGCACCGGTCACACAGGGGTCTTGGCCGGCACACGTGCTTGGCGTGGGCAACGATCAAGGCGTGGTACTCGTTGTAGAGTTTCGCGTCCGGGCCCAGGGTGGCTTCGAGGGACGTTCTCAACTGATCGTACGGTGCCCGGGCATGGGCGTGCCCCAGCCGATCCAGCAGACGGCGCGTATAGGCATCCACCACGAATACCGGCCGCCCGAAGGCATAGAGCAGGATGTCGTCGGCGGTCTCGGGGCCGATCCCGTGCACCGACAGCAGTGCCGCGCGCAGCCGCCCCGTGGGCCAGTGGCGCAGCCGCGGCCACCCGCCCCGCTCCAGGTACCAGCGGCACAGGGCCTTGAGGCGGGTCGCTTTCACGTTGAAGTAGCCGGAGGAGCGGATCAGGCGGGCGAGCCGGGCATCGGACAGAGCCAGCAGCGCCCGCGGTTCGAGGGCACCGGCTTGTACCAGGGCCGCAATGGCCCGTTCCACGTTGCGCCAGGCGGTGTTCTGGGTGAGCACCGCACCCACCATCACCTCGAACCGGCTGTCCGCCGGCCACCAGTGCTGGGGACCGTGCGTCCTGAGCAGGATTCCGAAGATGCCTTGCAGACGGTGGGCGTTCATTGTCTGGGCGGACAGGCGTGAGGTGTCAGGAGAGAGACGTGAATGCACAGGTGCCAGCACACCTGGCCCCTCACCCCTCACGTTTCATCTCATCATCGCTTCGGACGCCTCGCGGTGCGCGGGGGGCGGGACGGGCGGCGCGCTTCCCGTCGCGGTTTGGGCGGCTGCCAGTCCAGACCGGCGGCCTGGTACAGGGCTCCCATCTCCCGCGGTTCCAGGTCGCGCCATCGCCCGGCGCGCAGCGCGCGGCCAAGGGTCACGGGACCGTAACGGACCCGTGTGAGGCGGCTCACGGTCAGGCCCACTGCCTCGCACAGCCGGCGCACCTCGCGGTTGCGGCCTTCCCTGAGCGTCACGTGATACCAGTGGTTGGCGCCGGCGCCGCCGGCATCGCGCAGCGTCTCGAACCGGGCCAGGCCGTCCTCCAGTTCCACGCCGGTGGTGAGTTGCCTGAGCGCATCGGGAGAGACCTCTCCCAGGATGCGCACCGCGTACTCGCGCTCCACTTCCGTGGAGGGGTGCATGAGCTTCGCCGCCAGCTCCCCGTCGGTGGTGAACAGCAGCAGGCCCGAGGTGTTGTAATCCAGGCGCCCCACGGCAATCCAGCGCCCGTTGCGCAGCCGCGGCAGATGCTCGAACACCGTGGGCCGGCCTTCCGGATCCTTGCGGGTGGTCAGTTCACCGTCGGGCTTGTGATAGGCAATCACCCGGGGTTTGGCGCTGGCCTTGAGCGGCACCACGCGGCCCCGGATGGTGACCTTGTCCTCGGGGCCGGCCTGGTCGCCCAGGGTCGCCACCCGTCCGTTGACGGTGATGAGGCCGTCCTCGATCCAGCGCTCGATCTCCCGGCGAGAGCCATGGCCCAGACGGGCCAGCAGTTTCTGCAGTCTTTCAGTCATGATTCGCCTCCCGGCGATTCGGGGGGGAGGGCAGATTCAACATTCAAGATTCAAAATTCAAGATTCAAAGGGGGTGTCGCGGATTTTCCCTTGAATTTTGAATCTTGAATGTTGAATCATCCCGGTTCATTGAAATACACACGCGGTGCCTATCACCGCACATGCCTTGCTGATAGTCTACCCCGGAGTCTCCCATGTCCGACCCCCGTCCCTTCATTCCCATCAACATCGCGGTACTCACGGTTTCCGACAGCCGCACCGAGGCCGATGACACCTCCGGCGGCTACCTGGTCAACGCGGTGCGGGAGAGCGGGCACCGGGTGGCGGAGAAACGCATCGTGCCGGACGACATCTACCGGATCCGCGCGGTGGTGTCCGGCTGGATCGCGGACCCGGAGGTCAACGCGGTGATCACCACCGGGGGTACCGGCATCACCGGCCGGGACGGCACGCCGGAAGCGGTTGCTCCCCTGCTGGACAAGGAGATCGAGGGCTTCGGGGAACTGTTCCGGGCCATTTCCTTCCGGGAGATCCGCACCTCCAGCCTGCAATCCCGGGCGTTGGCGGGGGTGGCCAATGCCACCTTCATCTTCTGCCTGCCCGGCTCGTCCGGCGCCTGCCGAACCGGCTGGGAGGAACTCATCCGGGAACAGCTGGACAACCGCCACATGCCCTGCAACCTGGTGATGCTCATGCCCCGGCTGGACGAGAAATGAGCCCATCCGCCTGAACGCCGGAGGCGTGTGAAGCATCCGCGTCTCTCCCGCGGCGGGCCCTCACTGAAGCGTATGCCCCTCCGGCGAGGCCCGGGGGTGCTCACCGTCCGCATCCGCATCATCCTCGGCGTCCTGTCCGAGCCCTGGCATCTCCCCGGTTTCAGGGTCCGACAACACGGCCGTGGTGTCGTCCGCTTCGCCGGCTTCCTCCTGCGGCCCGTCAAAATCCAGTTCGGGATGCAGCTTGTCCAGATCGCGCAGTTCGGCCAGTGTCGGCAGCTCATCCAGGCTCTTCAGATTGAAGTAATCCAGGAACTGTCGCGTGGTGCCGAACAGCGCCGGCCGGCCCGGCACCTCCCGGTGGCCCACCACCCGGACCCATTCCCGCTCGGTCAGCGTCCTGACGATCTGGGTGCTCACCGCCACGCCGCGGATCTCCTCGATCTCCGCACGGGTGATGGGCTGGCGATAGGCGATGAGCGCCAGGGTCTCCAGCAGGGCCCGCGTGTAACGTGGCGGCCGCTCTTCCCAGAGGCGGGAGACCCAGGGGGCTACGGTCTCGCGTACCTGAAAACGGAACCCGCTGGCCACCTCCTTGAGTTCGTAGCCCCGGTCATCGCAGTCTTCGGACAGCTGCCCGAGCGCGGCGCGGATGGCCGCGCGATCCGGGCGCCCATCCCCCTCGAACAGCCGCTCCAGCTGTTCCACGCTCAGGGGCCGGTTGGCGGCCAGCAAGGCGCCCTCGATGATCTTCTTCAGAAGGTCCTGATCCATATTACTTTTGTAAACCGTAAGTTATGGTCAAAAAACTATAAAATACCTTAACTATAAGCATTTCTTTGTCCGCGCAAGGTGTTTTGTTTCACGCGCACCTTGTGCATTAGAAATGACGACTAAAACTCGGATTCCAGGTTATTTTCCAGTTCATCGCTTTCCTGGGCGTCACCCGCCAGGCTGAGGTAGATCGGTGCGTAGGGCGCCTGTTGCACCAACTCGATCAGGTGCCCCTTGAGCATCTCCAGAATTGCCAGAAAGGTCACCACCACCCCCGCACGCCCCTCCTCCGGCGTGAAGAGCTGATGGAACTCCACGAAGGGGGTCCCGTTGAGGGCTTCCAGCACCCGCGACATGCGCTCGCGAACGGACAGGGACTCGCGCTGGATGTGGTGATGGGTGAACATCTCGGCGCGGCGCAGGACCTCGCGAAAGGCCAGCAGGAGTTCCTTGAGTTCCACGTCCGGCAGGATGGGCGCCCGCTCCAGGGGCGGCGCCTCGGCAGCCACCGGGTAGATGTCCCGCTCCACCCGCGGCAGGGCGTCGATATCCAGCGCGGCCTTCTTGAAGCGCTCGTACTCCTGGAGTCGCCGCACCAGTTCCGCGCGGGGATCCTCCTCTTCGTCCATGGAACCCGGTCTCGGCAGGAGCATGCGGGACTTGATCTCCGCCAGCATCGCGGCCATCACCAGGTATTCTGCGGCCAGTTCCAGGCGCAGATCCTTCATCAGATCGATGTAGCTCATGTACTGCCGGGTGATCTCGGCAATGGGTATGTCCAGGACGTCCAGGTTCTGGCGCTGGATCAGGTACAGCAGCAGGTCCAGGGGGCCTTCAAAGGCCTCCAGGAACACCTCCAGGGCATCCGGCGGGATATAGAGATCCTTGGGCGGCATGCTCAGGGGCTCGCCGCGCACGATGGCGAAGGGCATCTCCTCCTGCAGATGGCCGGCCGGCGGCGGACCGTGGATCTCGGTGCTCATCGGTAGGCAAGTCCCATGGCCCGGCGTACCTCGTCCAGGGTGTCCCGGGCCATGTCCCGAGCCGCTTCGCAGCCCTCGTTGATGATGGTGCGTACTGCAGAGGGATCGGATTCGTATTCCCGCGCGCGCTCCTGGATGGGGCGAAGTTCGGCACGCACCGCATCGATGACCGGCTGTTTGCATTCCAGGCAGCCGATCCCGGCGCTGCGGCAGCCCTCCTGGACCCACTGGCGGGTGCTGTCGTCGGAGTAGACCTGGTGCAGGGCCCAGACCGGGCATTTCTCCGGCTCGCCGGGATCGGTGCGTCGCACCCGGGCGGGATCCGTCGGCATGGTGCGGATCTTCTTCTCCACCTCAGCCGGATCCTCCCGCAGGGAGATGGTGTTGTTGTACGACTTGGACATCTTCTGCCCGTCCAGGCCCGGCATCTTCGCGGTCCTGGTCAGCAGCGCCTGGGGTTCGGGCAGGATGATCTTGCCGGAGCCTTCGAGATAACCGAACAGGCGTTCCCGGTCGCCCAGGGAGATGTTCTGCTGGGTTTCCAGCATGGCACGGGCCACATCCAGGGCCTGGTCATCGCCCTGCTCCTGGTAGCGTCGGCGCAGATCCCGGTACAGGCGCGCGTTCTTCTTGCCCATCTTGTCCACCGCGGCCTCGGCCTTTTCCTCGAAACCGGGCTCGCGGCCGTAGAGGTGATTGAAGCGCCGGGCGATCTCCCGGGTGATCTCGATGTGGGCCACCTGGTCCTCGCCCACGGGTACCTGGCCCGCCTTGTAGATGAGCACATCGGCGCTCTGCAGCAGCGGATAGCCCAGGAAACCGTAGGTGGCAAGGTCCTTCTCGCGCAGTCTTTCCTGCTGATCCTTGTAGCTGGGCACCCGCTCCAGCCAGCCCAGGGGCGTGATCATGGAGAGCAGCAGGTGCAGTTCCGCATGCTCGGGTACCCGGGACTGGATGAACAGTTTCGCCGCCCCCGGGCTCACGCCCGCGGCCAGCCAGTCCACCACCATCTCCCAGACGCTCTCCGAGAGCACCCGGGGGTCCTCGTAGTGGGTCGTGAGCGCATGCCAGTCCGCCACGAAGAACATGCATTCGTAGGCATGCTGCAATTCCACCCAGTTCTTCAGTACGCCGTGATAGTGGCCCAGATGAAGCCGGCCCGTGGGCCGCATGCCGGACACCACGCGCTGGTGTTGCGCAGGTAGGGAACTCAAGGTCGCTCCTGTCGGTTCTCTGTCAACGGATCGGGGTC
>SKOF01000382.1 GCA_007120155.1 Thioalkalivibrio sp.
CGAGTCCGGTGGCGGTCATGCCGGCGATGAGGATGAGCCACGCGGCGTAAGCGGTCATGCTGCGCTCCTGAGTTCGGCGGGCACGCGGACGTTCGTCCAGACGCGCTCCGCGAGGTCCGCGCTCCAGGCCGCGATGTTTTCGCGTGCTTGTGGGCAGTCGAGGCGGGTGGTGCCGTCACTCGCGATGGCGGTCGCGATGCGTAGGGCGGCTTCGAGAAGCCAGTCGCTGCTGGGGCCGATCGCGTCGTTGTGCGTCATGACCGCACCTCGTCGAGCGCGCGCCGGAGGATCGCGAGTCCCTCGACGTCGTCGTCAGCCCACGGCTGGCCGGGGTCGGTCGCGCCGACGCAGGCGCTGAACGCTTCCACGCTGAGCGCGAGCTGGTCAACGCGCTTGAGGTACTCGGCGAGCTCGTCGAGCTTGTGCAGCGGGATGGGCCACGCGCCTTGGCCGCGGCGGCGGCACTCGCGAGCGGTCATGCGGATGGTGCTCGTGATGTTCCTCATGAGGCGTCCTCCAGGCGGCGTAATGCGAGGTGCGAGAGGCGCAGCGCGGCCTTCGCGGCTTCCCGCGCGGCACGCAACCGCAACTCGGGGCTGCCGTTGGTGCTCGCGCGTTCCTCGAGGTCGAGGAGCATCACGATCTCGTCAGCCAACGCTCGTGGTGATTTGGGTTCCGTTCGGGGTTGGCGTAGTTTGGTATGATCGTCGGGACCATCCACGGTCATTCCCCCTAGCCCGGCGTTCCAGCGCCGGGCACTCTCTCGCGCTAGAACGTGTAACCGGCGATCTTCAACGTGATCGGCTCCGGCATCTCCAGCCCCGGCAGGGCAGCGACGGAGGCGCGCGCCTCCTCGTACCGAGCGTCGTCAACGAGGAACCACTCGCCGACCGCCCAATACTCCGCGAACTCGCAATGCAGTGCGTACTCCGCGCCGGTACCGTTCCGCACGGGCACCTCGGCGAGCACCTCGATCGCGAACGGCTGGCTGGTCGCGACAGTGCGAAGCCGGGTGCTGAGGTTCCGCGTGTACCCGATCTTCCAGAAGCGCGGGTCGCTCTTGATCTCGTACACGTAGACGTACTCTGGGGCGCGGCGATCGCAGTGCTTCTCGGCCCACGCTTTGAGGCGCGGCGCGAGCAAGCGCGAGTCCTTGAGGCCGCGCTTGAGGAGCGTCGCGCTGCGCGACCCGACGGTCGTGAGTTCGTACCGCGGCTGGGTCACATGCGCTTCTCGAGCGCGGCCTTCATGGCGCGAGCGCGGGCCGGAGTCCACCCGTGCCATGTCACCCGCACCTGCGCTTCGGAGTGCCCGATGACAAGCCCGTCAGGTACGCGTACACCTCGGTTGGCGGTACTCGCAGGCGTTCCGCGAGGACTGTGCTGACGCTGTTCAGGGTGTTGGTGCTCCACATTCCGCCCTTCTGGTGCTTCTGCTTGTAGAGCGTCATTTGGTTGACGCCAGCGTCGCGAGCGAGCTGGTACAGGCTGATGCCGGCGTCGGCGGCGAGCGCTTGGAGTCTCTGGTATGCGTCGGCCGGCTCCTTCATAACACTTGTTGATCTCTTGGTCATGCGGCCTCCTGCTCGTGCGGGCTCCCCGAATGAGCGTGCGTGCTGGTCGGGGGTGGTCTTGACTTACCCACACGATACGCGTATAACTGCACTTATGTCAACCGCGGTCTTCACAGTACCTATAACGTCAAGGCGGATGGAGGTACCCGCCTTGTACCAGAGGACTCACGTGACTAATGGTGAGCAGACCGCAACTCTCGCTCAGTTCCTTCGGGCGAGATATACGGCAGCCCTAGAAACCGCGGATCGCTTCACGCTCCAGGAGGTCGCTCGGCTCACCGGGTACAGTCAGGCGTACATCACGCAGCTTCATGCCGGCAGTGCCGACACCGCGGTGCCCAAGTGGCCCGGCGAGAGAGCTGTCGCCTTTCTACAAGCCCACAAACTTACGACGACGGAGATTCGTGAAACGGCCGAGCGTTACGGGCTCGGGAACGTCACGATGTACCTAGATTACGTTCGCGCCAGCGTTCCTTTGCGCGTTAAGGAGGGTAGCCCCAAAGTGAAGTTTCTTGGTGCTGTCAGTGCCGGGCGTTTCGGTGCTGGGTTCGCCGACGATGAAGGCGAGTACGTCGACATCCCAGCGCATGTTCTGAGACACCATGATGCCGCCGACATTTTTGCGCTCGACGTGGTCGGCGACTCGATGATCTCGGACGACGCCCGCGGGGCGATCCCGCCGGGATCTCGGGCGTACTTCCATTCACTCTTGCGCCCCAGCCCAGGCCAGATCGTCTGTTGCCGGCTGATGGCCAGAGACGACCTCAGCGTCGTCAAGGTGTACAAGCCGGGCCTCGAGTTCACGACGCTCGGGAGCCTCAACCGTAAGCATCGCCCGATCGTGGTCGACGAGGATAACCCAGCGACCCTTGAGGGTGTACTGATCGGCGTTTCGATCCCGTTCTAATGCCGCGCCGCGCAGCGGCGTACCTCCGTGTATCCAGCGAGAAGCAAGCTGACGAGGACCGGTTCGGGTACCACAGGCAAATCACGAGCGTTCGTGAGTACGCCGCCCGAACCGGTCTTGATCTGGTAGCGGAGTACCGGGACGCCATCACCGGCAAGAGCGTCACGCGTAAGTACCTCGACCTGCTCATGAGTGAGGCGACCGCGTTCGATGTTGTGGTCATCAGCAGCGTCGATCGGCTAGCGCGGGATGTCACCAGCAGTTATCAGGTGCTCGCGAACCTGCTCGCCAGCCACCTCCAGGTGCACAGCGCAGATCACGGCCTGATTGACCTCGATCAAGAGTCCAGCCTCATCCAGTTCAACCTTCAGGCGCTGTTCGCGCATCTGGAGCGGCAGAAGATCGTGACGCGGACGAGGGCGGCGGTGAACGCGATAGCCGCAGCGGGACAGATCCCGGACGGCATGCGAACTTTCGGGTACCGCACGGTCAAACGCGAAGCGCTCGTGGTGCCTGAGGAAGCGCTCGTGGTGCGGGACGTGTTCGAACGAAGCGCCAGGGGCGAGACGCTGGTGGCGATCGCCCGCGCACTCACCGAGGCGGGCGTGCCGCGGCGTACTGGCGCGAGCACACCGTGGCGGTTCACGGACGTTCGGCAGATGATCCGCCGCACCACGTACAAGGGCGAGTATCGGTGGGGGCAGCACGTCCTGAGCGTGCCGGCGATCGTCACGCCCGGCTTGTGGGCTAAAGCGCAACCCAGGGGGCGGGGCCGGCCGTGGCACACGAGCCCCTTACAGTTGTTAGGGCACGTGAGGTGCGGCGTGTGCGGTGCCCGCTTATCGTCGAAGCCGCATCACGTGCGATCGAAGGAGGGGCGGCGGTATTGGTCGTACCGGTGCAGCGGCCGGAATAACGATCCGAGCAGCTCGTGCGGGTTCGGGGCCATTAGCGGCCCGCACCTCGACGCGCTCGCGGAGCGAGCGGTGCGTGACGCGTTGGCGGACCCGAAGCGGGTTCGGGAGATGCTGGCGGTAGCCGCGGAGGTCGATGACCGGAACGCGAGCGCGCTGGCGGCGCTGGAGAGTGAGGACGCGCGGTGGCTTGAGGCGTTCCGGGCGGGCGCGATCACCGCCGCCGAGTTGAGCGAGTACCGGGCGGATGTGCGGCGGCGCTCGCGGGCGTTGGCGGACACTCGAGCGACAGCCGATCGGGATGTGCAGGAGTACGTGCGGGCCGCGCGGAAGTTGCCGTTGCGTGAGGTGCTAGACCTTGCGGGTGTTGAGATTGTGGTTCTGGGACGGTATTCGCTTGAGGTGCGGTTGAACGTCTGGCGGGCCTAAATAGTCGAGCGACTGCCAGCGTGAGTATTAGGGTGTCGTGGTTCGTTAGTGTTGTGGCTTGACAACCAACCCTAAACAGTTGTTATAATGCGTGCGAGAGAAGGCGCGGTAGGACGCGCCCTCCCTCATAGCCGCTCTTGGATGGAGGCTGACTATGAGTATACCAGCATGCAACAGACGTTCAACGCCGCCCGTGGCTTCAGCCACTCCGCCCGCTCCGCTCGCTCCGTC
>SKOF01000534.1 GCA_007120155.1 Thioalkalivibrio sp.
CCATTGCCGCCGGCGCCGTCGCGCCCCGCGCCGGTGCTGCCACCCGCGCGCATACCCGCGCAGCTCTCCGCCAGCGCGCACCAGGATCTCATCGATTGCCCCTACCGTTTCTACGCGGCCCGGGGGCTGGGACTTGCGCCCCAGGAGGAACTGGCCGAGGCGCTGAGCAAGGCCGACTACGGCGAGCGGGTGCATCTGTGCCTGCAGGCCTTCCATGGCGGCGTGGCAGACCTGCCCGGTCCGTGGCGCGGACTTCTGGACGAGGCGGCCCGCCCGAAGGCCCGGGAACTGCTGGAGGCGATCAGCGAGGCGGTCTTCCGGCGGGATCTGGAGGACAACTTCATGCACCGGGGCTGGCTGGCCCGATGGCGCGCGCTGATCCCCGCCTACCTGGACTGGGCCATTGCCCGGGCGCGCGACTGGAGCGTCGATGGCACCGAGGCTCAGCTGCAGCAGCCTTTTGCCGACGCACTCGTCCTGAAGGGGCGGCTGGACCGGATCGATACCGGTGATCAGGGTCTCGCCGTGATCGACTACAAGACCGGCCCGCCGCCCGATCAGGCGGATGTGGATGACGGCGAGGCGGTGCAGCTGCCCACCTATGCGCTCCTGCTCCCCGATGCGGTCCGGGTTGAATACCTGCAGCTCGACCGGGACAAGGTGGTCCCCGGGGCCTGTATCGAGGGTGAGGCGCTGGCGGATCTCCGGGATGCCGTGGGTGCGCGCCTGCTCGAACTGGTGGCGCAGCTGCGCGATGGTGCGCCGGTCCCCGCATGGGGCGATGCGGGGGCGTGCCGGCACTGCGCCATGGCCGTACTGTGCCGGCGCGGCACATGGACGGACGAAGGCGACAGGACCCGGCCGCCAGTCGAATGAGACGGACCCGGCCGGAAGGGCGCGCCGAACGGAAACATGGCGGGCGCCACACAGGTCCTCGACGGCAGAATCCCCGGTACATCCCGCGCAATCCCGGTTACCCGTGGCGACAGGTGTTCGATCACAGTGTTTCGTGTCCGGATACAGTAGAATTTGTGCACTTTGAACAAGCCTCGTGAGGCCACTGCCATGCGCCCCGTCCGTTTCCCCCTCTGGATCCTGCTGCTGCTTCTCCTGTTCTCGTCCCAGGCATGGGCCGACCGCTATGAGGAAACCATGGAGATCTTTCGCAACGCCATGGAGAGCCGCGACTTCTTCGACCATGCCTACGGGTACGCGGTGTTCCCCACCATCGGCAAGGGCGGCATCGGCATCGGCGGTGCCTACGGCGAAGGGCGGGTCTACGCCCAGGGCGAGTATGTGGGCGATGCCAGCATGGGGCAGGTGACCATCGGCCTCCAGTTGGGCGGGCAGGCCTTCAGCCAGATGATCTTCTTCGAGGACGAACGCGCATTCCGGGAGTTCACCACCGGCAACTTCGAGTTCGGCGCACAGGCCTCGGCGGTCGCCATCACCGCCGGCGCCCAGGCCGGCGCGGGCACCACGGGCACCTCGGCGGGCGCCAGCGGCGGCCGTCGCGATGCGCGCACGGTGGGCAACTACTACCGGGGCATGGCGGTGTTCACCGTCGCCAAGGGCGGACTCATGTACGAAGCGAGCATCGGCGGCCAGAAGTTCAACTATACGCCGAGGTGACGTTCGAGAAGGTGAAGGGTGGAAAGGCGCCTTTTTGTCACAGAGGTCACAGAGAAAAGACAATTTCCCTCGTAAAGCTGCAGCACGCGGGCAGAATCGATCCATAGACAGGGTACCTCGTGCAACCGGGGTGTCCTCTGTATGCTTCGCGTCGTGGCGGGCACAAATGCTTTGTTGGCCTCGGTGTCCCCTGTGACCGCGTCTCCCATCCCGCCGACCGCCGGCCCGTGATCCGCCCTGGCTCGCGGAACCTCCTCATCATCGTCCCGCGAACGCATCGAACACCCCGATCGCACGGCGGTCCTGACCCACCTCACGAAAACAATGAGATCATTGCGTTGCCCGCCCGGCGCGCACCGAAATACATGCCGGGCACACCGGGAAGGCGCAGAATCGGTCTCGCACCCATGGGGAACGGGATATTCACCGGGATCCGACCGGCGGCCGTGGGGCGGAGAACGGAAGGGACCGACGGAGGAGCCTGCATGATCAGACACACCGCCCCACGGACGAACCTCGCGGCCGCCCTTTTCGACATGGACGGCGTGGTCACCGACACGGCGAAGGCACATGCCGGCGCATGGAAGCGTCTGTTCGACGAGTATCTGCGAAGGCGCGCGGATCACCTCGGCGAGGCGTTCACACCGTTCGATCCCCGCAGCGATTACCGGCGATACGTGGACGGCAAGCCCCGCAGTGACGGTATCAGAAGTTTTCTCGATTCACGGGGCATCGAGCTGCCGGACGGAGACGAAAGCGACGGGCCGGACGCGGAGACCGTATGCGGCCTCGGCAAGCGCAAGGACCATTACTTCCATGAATGGCTCGATGCGAACCCCGTCCACGCGTACCCGGGGACACTGAAGCTGCTGGGTGCGTTGCGCGCCGCGGGGATCAGCACCGCGGTGTTCTCGTCCAGCCGCAACGCACGGGCGGTGTTGCTCAGTGCCGGCGTGCTCGAGCGTTTCGACGTCAGGGTTGACGGCGAGGATCGGGCGCGGTTGCGCATGCCCGGAAAACCGGAACCGGACATGCTGCTGGAGGCAGTACGCCTGTTGGGCGCCGCACCCGGTGACAGCGCGGTCTTTGAAGATGCCATTGCGGGCGTGCAGGCTGCCTCAAAGGGCGGATTCGGCCTTGTGATCGGCGTCGCCCGCGCCAACGGCGGCGAGGATCTTGAGAAGGCCGGCGCGGATCTCGTCGTGCATGACCTGAGCGAGCTGCGGTTTTCCCCGGACACCGGCCTGACCGTCAAGACACTTGCCAACCTGCCCTGCGCGTGGGACCGCAAGGACGAGATCCGGGCGCGCCTGGCCGATCGCACACCGACGGTGTTTCTTGACTACGACGGCACCCTGACACCGATCGTCGAGGACCATGACAAGGCATTTCTCTCCGAATCCATGCGCACCACGGTGGCGGCCCTCGCCCGGTGCTGTACGGTGGTGATCGTCAGCGGCCGCGATCTCGGGAAACTCAGGGACCTGGTTGATCTGGATTCGGTCTGGTACGCGGGGAGTCACGGTTTCGAGATCGTCGGGCCGAAAGGCAGTGACGAAGGCCTCGAGATGGGCGCGGAGTTTCTCTCCGAACTCGACGACACGGAGCGTGCCCTGGCGGACCGCCTGGCGGATATCCGGGGACATGCGCTGGAGCGCAAGAAGTTCTCCATCGCGGTGCACTATCGTCGCGTTTCCGACGACGATCTCGAACGCCTGGAGGACGTGGTCGACGGGATACTGGGTGAACACCCGCGCCTGTATCGAGGGCGCGGCAAGAAGGTCTTCGAGCTGCGTCCCGACATCGAATGGAACAAGGGGCGCGCCGTGTCATGGATCCTTGAGCGCATATCCAACCGATCTTCCGATACCTTCGTTCCGATCTATGTGGGCGACGACATCACCGACGAGGATGCCTTTCACACGCTCACCGGGCACGGTGTGTGCCTCGCCGTGCGCCACGAGGAGATGCGGCAATCGGCGGCCGACTACACTCTGTCCGATACACGGGACGTGAAGCGGTTCCTCCAATGGCTGACCGAAATCACCGCGGACCCGGATGCGACAGAGGGGAGTGGACCATGAGTTTCACCGGCACCCGAGAGACAGGACATCACGAGGTGCCCACGCCGCGCCGGGACGACACCACGGTTCACAAGGAAGGGACCTGGTCCCTGGTCTACGAAGGCTATCGTCCCGATCAGGAGGGGCTTCGCGAGGCGTTGTGCACGCTGGGCAACGGCTATTTCGCGACGCGCGGTGCCGCACCGGACAGCCGGGCCGACGAGGTGCACTACCCCGGCACCTACCTGGCCGGCGGCTATAACCGACTCGTCAGCGAGATCGCCGGCCGCAAGGTGGAAAACGAGGATCTGGTCAACCTGCCCAACTGGCTGCCGCTGACGTTTCGCATCGACGACG
>SKOF01000496.1 GCA_007120155.1 Thioalkalivibrio sp.
GGTTCAAGTCCTGCAGGGCCCACCATATCTTGATGATTTTCTTGGGTTTGCCGTCAGGTTGGCCCATAGACGGGCAGTCGGGTGGTCGCATAGGGGAGCACCGGGGGCGCGCTCCAGCCTGGGAACGGCGCTGAAATACGTTTTCGGGAATCGGAGTCTGAGTAGTGACTGCTGTCCGATCGTCGAGGCGGGGCCGCACGTCTGTCGAACTTTCCCGGCTCACCAGCGAGGGATTGACCGAAATTCCAGCTACGCGTGGCCCAAATTAAGGGAAGCCACGCTGAATCGCTAGCGGAAAAGCCGGTCCACGTTGGCGCTTTTCTTAGGAATTTGGAGCTAAAAATCCTCACCAAGCAGTTCTTTCAGGATTTCGTCAAGTGTTTGGTCCTTTGAGTGCTTGGAATCACTCTCTCTCTGCCTGGTTTCCTTCAGCGATTCCTCCTCAGCCTCGAGTTCTTCCTTCGGAACAGTAACATTTAGCCTTTTTAGTGCTGCCGAAAGCTTGTGGGTGTACTCTATGCTCTTTTTCCCGACTCGATCACTGAATTCACGGTAAAGCTGGTCATTTAAATAATATTCGTCGCTGAACACTGAGCCGAAATCTGAGTCACGGGAGACAATAATGAATTTTCCCGGGAGGCGATTGGCACAATGAATCAACCACTCCCAGTTGAGGGCATCGCCAATAGAAGTGTCGTTGGACTTCCTGGGGGGATATCCCAAAATAAATCTTCGCCATGCTCGTCGCTTTATAACGTGACGAATGGGCATGTCCCTCGTCAGAACATGATCAGATTCTGAATGAAATATGTCCTCTAGTACTTGAAAGACTTGATCGTTTTGGTTTGGGTTTTCCATCAGGCCTTTGAGTCGGACTTTTAGCCTTTCGGTTTTCTGATTCGCTTCCTTCGTCTTCTCTTTAAGTGTTTTCGAAACTGCTGAATCAGCCAAAATTGCAGGGAGGATTGGGCCTTGATGGTTTTTGAGAGCGCGAATTGACTTTAGAATTTCCGACTGACGATTTTTGAGAAATTCCATTTCAATCTGATAAGTACAAATAATTCGATCCTTAACCGGCTTCAATCGTTCCAAAAGCTTGAGATTTGCTTCATTTCCGGCACGATAGAAGTCCAAATAGATATTCGTATCCACAAACGCATAGGCTTGAATCTGTTTTCGTACTTTCTTCTTCGTCGCCATTTCGTATGTTCCTAACTAGCAAGTGATCCTGAAAATTTACCCATACCGTATATCTGGTCAGATCTTAGGGATATTGTTCTATGACACAGGTCCGGGTCTCAGATGCCTGATTGACCGACAGAAAGCACGCTGGAGGACTTGGGTGGCTGCGTTGAATGAGTCGCCAATGCGGGGAACCCCTGCTCTGCGCCAACGCCAGAATGCTGTGCGGATCGTGCGTGGTCACGATCGTTCTCCCTTCATTTGTCTGCAAACCCGGCCTGCCCCTTCCCAAGTCAGACCGGATTTCATACCACATTAGCATTTTGGAAAGTCAGGTGCCAGAAATGGTCTCTGGGTGGGTGAACGTGAGGTCGATCCTGTGCGCGAGTGGTTCCGGTTGAGGGGCGATATGGATTTCGCGGAACCAGATGCGGTCTGTCATCGCCATAACCCTATGAAATGCTGATAATTACTGGATTTATCGGTCTGAAAACTATATAATAATACAGCATTCTGTTGGAGGGCTCAGAAATGGCACATTCCACCCCGCTGGTACCCACGCTGCCGCACGACGAGATCCGGGATTTGGAGGATCAGATCACCAAATTGGCGGCGCATATTCATGCGGCCAACTACCGGCTGCTGACGTTGATTCGTCGATTTGATGAGTCGGCCGGCTGGTCTGGTCCCGGGCTTCGATCATGTGCCCATTGGTTGAACTGGAAATGCGGCATCAGCATGAATGCCGCACGCGAGAAGGTGCGGGTGGCACATTCGCTGGGCGATTTGCCGAAAATCAGCGGCTCGTTTTCCAAGGGTGAAATTAGTTACTCCAAGGTGAGGGCCATGACCCGTGTGGCGACACCCGAGAACGAGGAATTCCTGCTGATGATCGCCTTGCACGGTACGGCCTCGCATGTGGAACGGGCGGTGCGTCAATTCAGGCGCGCGAAGCGCAACGAAGCGCTGGATGCGGAGAACGAACGGCATGAACGCCGCCAGGTGATCTGGCGAATGGATGAAGATGGCTCGGTTGTGCTTCATGCGCGCTTTGCGCCGGAACAGGGCGAGCGCATCATGAAGGCAGTGGATGCGGCCATGGACGAGATCGAGGCCGAGCAGGAAAACGTTTCCGCGGAAACGTCACCGGAACCGGACATTGACAAGCCGATGCCCTGTCCCGTCGAACAGCGTCGGGCCGATGCGTTGGAGCGGATGGCCGATGCCTTTCTTTCCGGCGAAGGCGGGACGGTCAGTGGCGGGGATCGTTGCATGGTGCATGTGCATACCGATGTTGAGACCTTGCGTGCTGATGGTGAAGGGGCGGAATCGACATTGGAACGTGGTGGGAATGTTTCAGCGGAAACGTCTCGGCGGTTGGCTTGTGATTGTGGGGTGGTGCATTGGGTTGAAGGAAAGGAGCATGCGAACAGCGGTGGGGGTGGGCCGGGTGTTGTCCGTCGGGGATTTTACCCCGACCTACCTGGTTTGGGTGCCGATGTCTTGAATGTGGGGCGGAAGACTCGATCTATTCCGCCGGCGATTCGGCGGGCGTTGAGGCATCGGGACGGGGGTTGCCGGTTTCCTGGGTGTACGGCGCACAAGTATGTTGATGCTCATCATGTGGTGCATTGGGCCGATGGTGGGGAGACGAAGCTGGATAACCTGGTTACGCTGTGCCGGCACCATCATCGTGCTGTGCATGAGGGCGGTTTTGATGTGCGCACGGGTGCCGATGGCCAGCCGGTGTTCTACGACCGGCAAGGCAAGCGCATTCCCGAAGTGCCTGAAACACGTTTCCGCGGAAACGTTTTCGCCCTGATCACCGAAAACCGCCGCGCCGGCGTCGATGTTTCAGCGGAAACGTGTCTGCCGGACTGGGATGGCGAGGGGATGGATGATGATCTGGTGGTGGAGTCGCTTTTTCAGCTTGATGTTCGATCGAGTCCGCCAAGCCCGGAATGAAGATCCTGACCGATTGCAGCTTGTGATGATTTCAGCGATTGAAGTTCATGGCTGGCCAGTCCGCGTGTCTCGATAATCCTGGCCAGGTGCATTCAGCCCTGCCGCTCGGTTGCATTGGCGGTGAAAACCGCCAACTGGGCCGCGAAGGCACGTTTGAAAGCCGATCGCGCTTCGCCGCGGGCGACGTAGGTGACAAGGTTCGGATAGTCATTCAGGATGTCCGATCCGCTCAGCCTGCGCAGAACCTGCACCATCAGCAGATCCCCGGCGCTGAACGCGCCATCGAGCCACTCTTGATCGCCGAGCCGATTGCCCAGTTCGGCCAGGCGGTTGCGGATGCGATCTTCGACCATGGGCAGGCGTTCCTCGTGCCAGGACCTGTCGCGCTCCAGGTAAAGAGAGTCTTCCCGTTGAATGATCACGGGTTCGACCGTGGATAGCGCGGCAAACATCCATGTGATCGCGCGTGCCCTGGCATTGGCATCCCTTGGCAGCAGGCCCGCATGGCGCTCGGCGATATGGAACACAATGGCGCCCGACTCGAACAAGACCAGGTCGCCTTCTTCATAAGTAGGAATCTGTCCAAAAGGTTGGAGGGCGCAATGGGCGCCCTGCTTCAACGCGCTAAAGGAGACAAGGCGAACTTCATAGGGCTGGCCTGCTTCTTCAAGCGCCCAGCGCACGGACATGTCTCGCGCCAGTCCCTGGCCGCGATCAGGGGACTGTTCAAAGGCGGTGATGGTCGGGATCATGAAACACTCCAACTAGGATTATGCAATTGCACCTACTAATCGAATGCTACAACGCAAAATCGACAGTCTGCGGGCCGAGATTGGCGCCCATCTACACCAGTCCGTGCACGGGAATGAGTACGGCGGGTGGAATCCACTGCGCCATCAC
>SKOF01000063.1 GCA_007120155.1 Thioalkalivibrio sp.
CACCCGCCTTTCGGAGAAACCGGCAGGGGAGGTCAGATGTCGGTTCGTTCCACCCAACATAAACGGGCCTATCCCCGCGTACTGCTGGCGGAGCACAACCGTATCAGCCAGCGCCTGTTCGTGCGCATGCTCGCCCGTCTCGGGTGCGAGGTCTGCCTCGCCGGCAATTGCGAAGAGGCGTTGCGAATCTATCGGCACAGCGCCGCCGAGTTCAGCCTGGTGATCCTTGACCTGAAGGCGCCGTTCGACGGCGGCATCGATCTGCTGCGCCGGTGGCCCCGGGACGCGAGTGTCCGTCACGTTCCCGTGATTGCCCTGGGCGACGACCCGGCAGCCAGGGCCCGGGAAGCCTGTCTCGACGCAGGCGCGGACCTGTATCTGGCGGAAGCCCTTCGGGATGAGCGGCTCAGCCATGCGGTGATGTCGCTCGTGGGCCTGCCGGGCGGTGCCGGGGCGTCTGTCCGGGGTGGGGCGGCGGCAGGGCCATTGCTTGTCGGGCCATTGGATGAAAAGACCTTCCGGTCCCTGCTGGACATGAGCCCGGAGCCTTCCTTTATCCGCGAACTGATGGACGATTTCCATCGCGAAGGGACGGGCCATTTCACCCGTCTGCAGGAGGCCCTGAGGGAGCGGGACGTCACCGGCTGGCGTGACGCCCTTCAGGGCCTGAGGGGTTCCGCGGTGGGTCTGGGTGCGGCCCTGCTGGCGCAGCTGTGCGACCGGCTGGAAGCCTTCTCTGAAGACGCAATTCGAGCGGGCGAGGGCTACTCGGAGTACGCATATCTCCTGGAAGTCTTCAACAACACGGCCGATGCCATGCAGGACATGATACTGGAGCGCTTTCAGGTGACGAAACCGGATCGGGACGCCCGCGGGTCCGGTCCCTGACCGTGATCCCGCGGTATCGCACTACCATGCATCGATGATCTGCCCGGCGTCGGCTCCCGGCGGACGCAGACGAATGACCCGGTAACCCAGCGCGCGGAAATCGTTGATTCTCGCCGGTCCCGATTCGACCACCTGGACGTAGTCCGGAAACGCCTCCGGCGGGACATCCCTCCAGCTGGCGTAAGTGGCGCATACGGCCACTTCCACGTCCCGCTCCCGGACCAGACCCTCGACGGCATCATGGAGCTGTTCCCGGGCATTCCTTTGACGGCGGGAGAGGGCGAACTGCTCGTTGCCGTGGCTGACCACCGCGATGCCGATATCGGGATGCTGTTCCCGCAGGATATCGATGTATCCCAGGATACGGGGCAGCAGTGTCTGCAGGGCCTCGTGATCGTTCTCCACAAGCTCGAACACGACGCCGGGCGGCGGCGCGTCCCGGTCAATCAGCGCCTGCACGGCGGATTCGCCGGCGCTGGCGCAGGCAGTGACCGCGGCGAGCAGTATTATGATCGCCAGTCGCGCCATCATTCCCCCCGGACGCGCAGGCGCACGCCCTCGCTGATCTCCCGGTCCGGATGCACCACCACCCGATCGCCCTCGCGCAGGCCGTCCCGGACCTGCGTGTGCAGTGCCCCCCGGCGGCCGATCTCCACCCGCGCGAGCTGCGCGCGGTCATCCACGATACGGAAGGCCGCCCAGTCACCCTGGTGACGGAACAGGGCGCTGGTGGGGACCCGAAGGACGTCATCCGCCTCCCAGAGCACGAACCGGGCATTGACCCGGTAGCCGTCGCCCAGGCGCTGCCATAACAGCGGCTCGGAGGTAATGTCGGCAATCACCCAGACCCGCTGCTCCTCCACGCCCAGGGCGGAGATCTTGGTGAACCCCCTGGGTTCCACCCGTCTGACCCTGCCCTCCAGCGCATTCGGTTCACCCCAGCGCTCGAAGATCACCCGCATGCCGGGTTCGATGCGCACCGCATCCGAGGACAGCACGTCCACCGCGACTTCCAGCCGGGACGGATCGCCGATCTCCAGGATGGGATCTCCCGCCTGCACCACGCGCGTGCTTTCAAAATGTCGATGCAGGACGCGCCCGGGCACCGGGGCCGTCAGCTCGAGCACGCCCGAGGCCTCCGGATCCTGTTCCCCTGCGTAGGCCAGGGCGGCGCGTGTGGCTTCCAACTGCGCCCGGGCGGTCTCCAGCCGGAAGGCGGCGGAGCGGGCCAGGGCCTCGGTCTGGCGGGCTTCCGCGGCGGCGCGCTCGACGTCGCTCGGAGACACCAGTTCCCGTGCCTCGAGTCCCTGCAACCGCGTCAGTTCGTCGCGGGCAAAGCGCGCCCGCGCCTCGGCGGCCGAAAGCTCCTCGCGCGCCGTCTCCAGGGCCGATTCGGCGGCCGCCACCCGGGCCCGGGTCTCCTGAATGCTGCGCAGGTCCAGGGGAGGCACCGCCAGCGCGTCGAGGGTCACCAGCACCTGCCCCGCCGTCACCTCGTCCCCGGCCTCCGGCGTGATGCGCCGGGCGTGGGATGCGAGGGGCGCGGAGACGGTATAGCGGTCCATGACCCGTGTGCGGCCCTCGTCCTCGACCGTGATGGCGAGATGGCCGCGGGAAACCGTCTCCGCGTCCACCAGCACCGGCGCGGGCCGATAACCCAGCACCAGGAGACCCGCGGCGAGGAGAACCACGATTGCGGTGATCAGTCTTCTACGTAATCTGGACGCCATGGGCGGTCCGGTCATTGAGTTCGATACAAGGTACGGCACAAGATACCAGACCGGGCACCAGTCGTGCCCTGTCCCGGTGTCGCTGACACCATCCACCCGACGGCTTCACGTCCGCTACTCCCGGGATTTCAGCACCTCGACCAGGTCGAGGCGATTGAGCCGCCGCATGACCACCAGCGACGAGACGGCCGTGGCGACCAACACGACGGTGACGGCGAACGTAAAGACATGGACGGGCACAAAGAGCGGGATGCGGTAGAGTTCCGAATCGACGGTGGCGATGATCACGGCGATCAGGCCCATGCCGACCAGGTAACCCAGGGGCAGGGCGGCCAGGGTGAGCAGGATCAGTTCGCCGATCAGGATGAAACTGATCTCCGCCCGGGTGAACCCCAGGACGCGCAGGCTGGCCAGCTCCCGGGCGCGTTCCGTGAGCGCGATGCGTGCGCTGTTGTACACCACGCCGAAAGCGATGCTGCCCGCGAGCAGGGTGGTGAAGAAGGTGTAGGTGAGCATGATGTCGGCCATGGAGTCCCAGAAGTTCTGGATGGCGGTGAGCCGGTCGGTCACGGCCGCCACTCGGGGTACGTCCTTGAGGGTCCGGACCACTTCAGGATGGGCATCGGAAGTCACCGAGAGCCACACCCCGGAGATGGACGTGCCTTCACGCATCAGCCGGTTCAGTGCCTCCATGTCCATGTAGGCGGATACGCCGGTGAATTCCCGCACCACCCCGGCAACGTGCACGTCGTGGGTTTCACGCCGGCCTTCCAGGAACTCCACCGTGACCCGGTCGCCGGGGCGGGCGTCCAGGTGCTCGGCAAGGAAATCGTTCAGCACCAGTCCCTCGGACGGAATGGACACGACCCGCAGTTCGTCGTCCAGCACGCGGCGCAGCCGTGTCCCCGGTTCCATGCCCTGGATGGCGGTGCGATAGCTGGCGGTGCCCCGCCTGAGAGTGGCGGCCGTGGCGCGGAACGGTTCCGCGAGGTCCACGCCGGGCATGGCGGCCAGTTCGAACAGGGCCCGGCGCGAGGTGGGTTCGACGAACGTGACGGTCAGGTCGTCGCGCTGGGCCTGGCCGTACTGCACCTGGATGAGATAGTTGATGGCGCTTTCCTGGAAATTGCCCAGCATCAGGATGCCGCAGGCCAAGGCGATGCCCGTGACCGTCAGCAGCGCCTTCAGGGGGCGTCGTTCCAGGTTGCGCAGAATCATCCGGCTGGGCTGGGAGAACAGGCGCTGCAGGCCCAGACGTTCCACCACCGTGGGCCGGAACACGGGGGCGGGTTCGGGCCGCATGCCTTCCGCGGGGGGCAGGGCGATGGCCCGACGCAGGGCGGAGAAGGTGCCCAGCAGGCCGGCGGCGGCCGTGACCACGGTGCCGATCGCCAGCGAGCGGGGGCTGAGCTGGAACTCCAGG
>SKOF01000466.1 GCA_007120155.1 Thioalkalivibrio sp.
GTGCCGGTGGGGTCTTCGTCGTAGGCGTTCCTGTCCGCCAGGGGGCCGGCGCCGCCGGAGGTGTTCCACTCCTTGCAGCTGGTCACGCAGGCCTGGCATCCCACGCACACGTTGAGATCGATCACTAGGGCGAGCTGGGTCATTTCTTGAGTCCCTTGTTCGCGAAAAAGCGCACCACCCGCTGGGCCAGTGGCTGGCCGGGGTAAGGCTGCATGGGTTTGAACTGCGGCGAGGTCTCCGCGGGTTCGCCTTCGTCGGCCTTGTAGATGCGTACGCGTACGTCATACCAGCCGGCCTGGCCGGTGATGGGATCCGAGTTCGAGATGGTGCCGTGGTCGTCCGGCAGTTCCTCGGTGAGCACGTGATTGAGCAGAAAGCCCTTGCGCGACTCGTTGGCCCGCGGGCTCAGACCCCATGCGCCGGCGGCCTTGCCGATGGCGTTCCAGGTCCACACGGTGCCCGGTTCCACCGCCTCGGAATGCTTGGCGATGCAGCGCACCTTGCCCCACTGGCTCTCCACCCAGACCCAGTCCTCGTCCTGGATGCCGGCGGCCACCGCGGTCTTCCTGTTGACGAACAGCACGTTGTGCGCGTGGATCTGGCGCAGCCACGCGTTCTGGGAATCCCAGGAGTGGTACATGGCCATGGGTCGCTGGGTGATGGCCGCCAGCGGGTAGGTCTGCTTGCTGGTGATCTGCGCCTCCAGCGGCTCGTAGTAGAAGGGCAGCGGATCGAAGTAGGTCTCCACGCGCTTTCTCAGGTGCTCGGGCGGCTTGCGCGACAGGCCCTTGCCCTGGGCCGCGGCACGGAAGCGCATCAGCACCTCGGAGTAGAGGTGAATCAGGATGGGTTCGGCATAGCGGGTGATGCGGTTTCTGAGCGACCACTCCAGATAGCCCTTGTTCCAGTTGCGCATGTACTGGTAGCTCTTGGGCAGTTCGTAGTGGAACACGCAGTTGTTCTTGGCGTACATCTCCCACTGGTTCGGGTTGGGCTCCCCGCGCAGGGACTTCTCGCCGCCCTTGCCGCGCCATCCCGCCAGAAAGCCGATGCCGGAACCCGGCTCGGACTCGTGGTTGATGATGAAGTCCGGGTAATCGCGGTACCTGCGCTTGCCCTCTGGCGTGACGAACGCCGGCAGGCCGAGACGCGAGCCCAGCTCGATGAGCACCTCCTGGAAGGGCTTGCACTCGCCCTTGGGCGGCACCACGGGGATGCGCACCGAGTCCACCGGACCGTCGAACTCGGAGATGGGCCGGTCCAGCATGGACATGACGTCGTGGCGTTCGAGATACGTCGTATCCGGCAGGATCAGGTCCGCGTAGGCGGTCATCTCCGACTGGAAGGCGTCGGCCACCGCGATGAACGGGATCTTGTACTCGCCGTTGTCGTCCTTGTCGTTGAGCATCTTGCGCACCTCGACCGTGTTCATGGTCGAGTTCCAGGCCATGTTGGCCATGAAGATCAGGAGCGTGTCGATGGGGTAGGGATCACCGCGCCAGGCGTTGGTGATGACGTTGTGCATCAGGCCGTGCACGGACAGCGGGTACTCCCAGGAGAACCCCTTGTCGATGCGCACCGGCTTGCCCTGGTCGTCCACGAACAGGTCGTCCGGGTCCGAGGGCCAGCCGAGCGGCATGCCGTCCAGCGGCGTGTTGGGCCGCACGGCACGCGGATCGTTGGGCGTGCGCGCACAGGGCGGGATCGGGCGCGGGAAGGGCGCCTTGTGGCGGAAGCCGCCGGGGCGGTCGATGGTGCCCAGCAGCGACATGAGGATCGACAGGGCGCGGATGGTCTGGAATCCGTTGGAGTGGGCGGCCAGGCCGCGCATGGCGTGGAAGGACACCGGGTTGCCGGTGACCGATTCGTGCTCCACGCCCCAGGAGTCCGTCCAGGCGATGGGCAGCTCGATCTTCTGGTCGCGGGCGGTCACGCCCATCTCGTGGGCCAGGCGGCGGATGGTCTCGGCGGGAATGCCGGTGATGCCGGCGGCCCACTCGGGCGTGTAGCCCTTGACGCGATCCTGCAGCAGCTGGAACGAGGGCTTGGTGGGGGTGCCGTCCTCGAGCCTGAATTCACCGAGCAGGTAGGGATCTGTGTCCGGCGTGTGGGTGACCACGGCCCGGTTGGTTTTGCGGTCCCACCACAGCTTGTTCTGGGGCTCGTAGCAGCCTTCCTCCTCCGGCACCTCGGTGCGCAGGAACATGCCGAACTCGTCGCTGGCCTCGTCCGTGTTGATGAGCTGGCCGGCGTTGGTGTAGCGCACCAGGAAGTCCCGGTCGTACAGCCCCTGGGCGATGATCTCGTTGATGATGGCCAGCAGCAGTGCACCGTCGGTGCCGGGGCGGATGGGCACCCACTCGTCGGCCACGGCGGAGTAGCCGGTACGCACCGGGTTGATGGAGATGAAGCGCCCGCCCTGACGCTTGAACTTCGAGAGGGCCACCTTGAGCGGGTTGGAATGGTGGTCCTCGGCGGTGCCCAGCATGATGAAGAGCCTGGAGCGCTCCAGGTCCGGGCCGCCGAACTCCCAGAAGGAGCCGCCGATGGTGTAGATCATGCCCGCGGCCATGTTCACGGAGCAGAAACCACCGTGGGCGGCGTAGTTGGGTGTGCCGAACTGCTTGGCGAACAGGCCGGTCAGCGCCTGCATCTGGTCGCGGCCGGTGAACAGGGCGAACTTCTTCGGATCGGTCTTGCGGATCTTGCCAAGGCGTTCCGCCAGAGTGGAGAATGCCTCTTCCCACGAGATGGGTTCGAACTGCGCATCGCCGCGCTCGGCGCCTTCCTTGCGGCGCAAGGGCTGCGTAAGGCGCGCGGGCGAGTACTGCTTCATGATACCCGAGGAGCCCTTGGCGCAGATAACCCCCTTGTTGATGGGGTGATCCGGGTTGCCGTCGATGTAGCGGATCTCCCCGTCGCGCAGGTGCACGCGGATCCCGCAGCGGCAGGCGCACATGTAGCAGGTGGTCTTCTTGATTTCCTGCGCCGGCTGTTTTGCCTCGGAAAGCGTCGGATCCGACGTGGGGCGGGGTTGTCTGGGTTGCATATGGTGGTTAACCTATCGACTTTAGAGAATTCGGATATTCTTGTTTATTGATTTTCGTCAATATACAGGCGTATTGGCAAGTCGGAAGTTTTTATCCCGCCATTAGGTGGCGTGGAAAACCCCTGAAATCGGACGTAATGAGGCCAATAAGGGTGAAAAATAGCGAATACTTCCTATGAAGATCTGTATCGTCTCCGACAGTCACGATCGTGGCCCGATGCTGGCCAGAGCCGTTGAGGCGGCCGTCGCCGACGGTGCTGCCCTGGTCATCCACTGCGGCGATCTGATCGGCGGGAATACGATCAGGGCATCGCTTGCCCTGGGCGTGCCCATTCACGCGGTGCATGGCAACAATCTGGGCGATCCGGTCGCGATTGCACGCATCGCCCACAACTCCAAGGGCATGTTCACGTATCACGGACTGGACGCCGACTTCACCGTGGCGGGGCGCAGGATCTTCGTGACCCATTACCCCCATTACGGCCACGCGATGGCCTGTACAGGGGATTTCGACCTGGTGTGCTGTGGTCACAGCCACGAACCCGAGATCCGACAGCAGGTGACCGTACGCGACAGCCATACCTGGCTGGTCAATCCGGGCACTGTTGCAGGGCTGGGTGCCCCCGAGGCCACGTGGGTGCTCGGTGACCTGGAGACCATGAAATTCGAGTTGCGCCACACGCCTGAGTGATCGGGGGCGCAGCCCGCGAAGCGGGCCGGACGAACACCGACCATGACCGAGGACAGTATTCAGAATGACAGCCGAAGCTTCCCGCAAGCCCCTGCCGCCGTTCAAGGCCCCGGCAGGTCTGGGGTACGTTGAACCGGGCACCTACGAACGCGTGTCGGCCACATCGCCGGCCATCAGGGTAATGACCAGCCTGCGCCAGGTGAGCGCAGGCGCGATCCGCCCCGACGCCACACTCGCCGAGGCGACCCAGACCATGATCGCCCGGGGCGTGCGCCTGTTGCTGGTGGTGGACAGGGATA
>SKOF01000543.1 GCA_007120155.1 Thioalkalivibrio sp.
ATCCTCCTGCAGCAGGAAACCGCGGAGCTGGGTGCGGACCGCTTTCCGGATTCACTGGAGACCGGCGGCGTTCGGTTGCCGCTCGCGTACCGCTTCGAGCCGGGCTCGGAGGATGACGGCGTCACAATGACGGTGCCGCTTGCCGCCCTCAACGGGCTCGACCCGCACGCGGGCGAGTGGCTGGTGCCGGGGCTCCTGGAGGAGAAGATCGCGGCGCTGATCAAGAGCCTGCCCAAGGGCGTGCGGCGCCAGTTCGTGCCGGTGCCCGAATTCGCGCGCGCCTGCGTGCAGCGGCTCGGTTCGAGGGAAGGCCCGCTCATTCCCGCGATCACCCGCGTGCTGCGCGAGATCACCGGGACGGAGGTGCCGCCCGACGCCTGGCGTGGGGAGACACTGGATCCGCACCTGGTGCTGCGTTACCGGGTGGTGGATGCAGAAGGACAGGAACTGGCTGCCGGACGGGATCTCGAGGCCATCAAGTCACGGCTGTCCGGGCGCGCCCGTGAAACCTTCGATGCGCAGCGCCCCGAAGGCTTCGAGCGCGCGGGGCTGACCGACTGGGACTTCGGCGAGTTGCCCGAGTTTGTCGAGTTCGAGCAGCACGGCGCGACACTGCGCGGTTATCCGGCGCTTCGGGACGACGCGGACTCCGTGGCACTGGTGCTGGCAGACAGCCCGGGCAAGGCACGGCGCATCCATCGCGCCGGGTTGCGCAGGCTGTTCATGCTCCAGGCCCGGGAGCCCGTGAAGTACCTCTACCGCAACCTGCCGGACATCCAGCGCATGTGCCTGCAGTACAACCCGGTGGACCGCTGCGAGGTACTCAAGGACGACCTTGTGTTCGCCGGCGTGGAGCGGGTGTTCATGCACGAGCCCTGGCCGCGGGACGCGGACGCCTTCCGGGCGTGTCTTGAGGCGGGGCGCGGCGAGCTGGTGGGCGAAACGCAGGCGCTGTGTGAACTGGCCGACAGAATCCTGGGTGCCTACCAGGAGACCCGTTCGCGGCTCAAGGGCAGCCTGCCGCTCTCCTGGATCGAGGCCGCCGCGGACATCCGCGATCAGATCGACCACCTGATCCGTCCGCATTTCCTGCTGGAGACGCCGCGGGAATGGCTGGAACACTTCCCCCGTTATCTCGCCGCCATCCAACGGCGACTCGACCGGCTCGACCAGGCGCCGGACAAGGACCGGCGCATGCGCGTGGATGTGGAGCCGTTGTGGGAGGACTGCAAGGCGCGGCTCGCGGCGGCGGGTGATACACCCTCGGAGGCCTTGGTTCGCTATCGCTGGCTCATCGAGGAGCTGCGCGTGGGACTCTTCGCCCAGGAACTGGGCACCGTGGAGAAGGCCTCGGTGAAACGGGTGGAGGAGGCGAGGAAGGCGCTGGGCTGACGGCGGACCTTCCCGGCGGATGCGCTGCGCTTATCCGCCCTACGATCTGCAATCGTTTTCCGGGCGTAGGCCGGATAAGGCGCAGCCGCATCCGGCGGTCCTGCCTATTCCAGATCCATTCCCCGGATATTGTCCGGACAGGAACGCCCCCAACCTGCCTCATACAACCCCCGCGAACGAAACCTCCCGAACGACGACCACGGCCATGCTGCAGGATCGTCCGCCAGCCCGTGCTTCACCGGATTGAAGTGGATGTAATCCACGTGACGCCGCCAGTCTTCCTCGTCACGGATCAGGTGTTCCCAGTAGCGGGGTTGCCAGACCCTCACGCGCTCAACCCTTGTACGTGTGACGGCCTTCTTGATCTCCCGCCAGCGCGACGGAAAGTCGGCATCGCCGTCAGGCAGTTTCCAGATGCAGTGCAGATGATCCGGCAGTACGACCATGGCATCCAGCATAAAGGGGCGATGGGCCATCACCTTGCGCAGGGCATGGCGCAACTGCGCGATGTCGCACTCTTTGGCAAAGACCGGCGTGCGTCGATGCGTGACGACGGTGAAGAAGTACCATCCTCCGGATACCCGGAGCCTTCGATAGCTGCTCACATCACCCTCCATGGCAAGATATTGATCAACAGGGCATACGATGGCGGGACGGCGGATGCGCTGCGCTTATCCGCCCTACGATGATCGCGGCCCCACGTAGGCCGGATAAGGCGAACGCCGCATCCGGCAAACCCATGTCGGCACCCTGCCCGTCTGCACCACACCCTACCAGCCGTAGGGGATTGCTGGAAGTCTGCACGAACTCCTGCAATGCTGAACTCCATCGGACAGCACGATCGCCCTGGTCATGACCCTTCTCTACGAAACCCTCGCCATCGCCCTGGCCGCCGCCCCCTGGCTGCTGCTGGGCCTGCTGGCGGCGGGGCTGGTGAAGGCGTTCATTCCGGAGGCCATGCTGCAACACTGGCTGGGCGGGCGGGGAATCGCTGCCGTTTCGCGCGCGGCGGTGATCGGTGCGCCGCTGCCCCTGTGTTCCTGCGGCGCCATCCCGACGGCGCTTGCGCTGCATCGGGGTGGCGCGGGGCGCGGACCCACCACGGCATTTCTCATCGGCACCCCGGGCATCGGCGTGGACTCGGTGGCCATCAGCTACGCCCTGCTCGGACCCTTCATGATGGCGGCACGCGCGCTCGGCGCGGTGAGTACGGCCATCGCCACCGGGCTGCTGGTGGGCGCGGCCCGCGAGACAGAAATGCCCCGCCACGGCACGACACAGACCGACTGCTGTGCCGGCGGTTGCGATGCCCCGGCGCAACAGGACCGCGAACAGGCGATGTACACACGACTCGCCGGGGGGCTGCGCTATGCATTCACGGACGTGCTCGACGATATCAGCGTCTGGCTGCTGATCGGGCTGCTGGTGGCGGGCATCATGATCGCGTTCATTCCCCCCGAAACGCTGGCGACCTACGGTAGCGGCCTGTTGCCCATGGTGTTCATGGCCCTGATCGGCATCCCCATGTACATCTGCGCCACAGCAGCCACGCCCATCGCAGCGGGTCTGATTCTGGCGGGCGTCTCACCGGGCACGGCACTGGTGTTCCTGCTGGCGGGCCCCATCACCAGCATGGCCACCCTGGGCGTGCTGCGCCGCGAGCTGGGCGCCGGCGCGCTTGCGCGTTACCTCACGGGCATCATCGTGAGCAGTGTCCTGCTGGGCACGCTGGTGGACCTGCTGGTCACCCGGGCAGGTCTCGACATCGCGGGTCAGATGGGCGCCGCCCGGGAACTGCTGCCGCAGTGGCTGGGCTGGATGGCCCTGCTGCTTCTGGCGGTCCTGGCCGTACGACCGGCAAGGCGGGCCTTGGGCCGGGCGCTGCCCGGCAGCGCCCCATAGCGCGCCGCCCCGGGGCCCGGCCCACGGCGTGGAAAACAGTCTAAACTCATTCAGAGGTTTGGACGCCTCCTCAGAGAACGTCCCTGCTGTCGTGCCGCACGGAAGGGTGCGGCCTTGCTTGCACGATCCACGCGCCCGGAAAGGACACCTCACGGGCAGACCACAAACCCGCCGGCACCCACAATTGATCCGTCCTACGCGCACCGACGCACCAAGGCCGCCTTACGACCGGACGGTTTCGCGGCAGCAATGACAAGGGGCTTCACATGGAACTCGACCCGCTGCTTCTCTCACGTATCCAGTTCGCGTTCGTGGTGTCCTTCCACGCGATCTTCCCGGTATTCACCATCGGACTGGCCTCGTACATCGCCGTGCTGGAGGCGATTGCCTTGCGAACGGGAGATGTCCACTGGGCACGGCTGTCCCGCTTCTGGATCAAGATCTTCGCCGTGGTGTTCGGCATGGGGGTGGTCTCGGGCCTGGTGATGGCCTTCCAGTTCGGCACCAACTGGAGCGAGTTCTCGTACCGGACCGCCAACTTCATGGGGCCGGTCCTGTCCTACGAGGTGGTGACCGCCTTCTTCCTGGAAGCGGCCTTTCTGGGCGTGCTGTTGTTCGGGCGCGACCGGGTGCCCCCCGGACTGCACCTGCTGTCGGCCGTGATGGTGGCCGCGGGGACCTTCATCTCCTCGTTCTGGATCCTGTCGGCCAATTCCTGGATGCAGACGCCGGC
>SKOF01000078.1 GCA_007120155.1 Thioalkalivibrio sp.
AGCGGCTCGGGATGCGCGACTTCATGGATACCCTGCGGGCGAGCGGCATCAACACGGGCGGCCCTTCGACCTTGAGCCAGAAGGATCGCCAGGCCTTCGCCAACCAGCTGGACCGGTTCCTGACGTCGCGCCCCCGATGACGGCGGGCGCCCGTTCAACGCACTTCACCCGGGCGCTCCCCGCCCTGACGTGAACGGGTGTTCCCGGCCCCCGTCACGGGCCGGCCGTGGACCCCTTGCTGCTATGATGGCGTGCACCCGAACAGATCCGGAATGCTCCCTTGGATGCCTACAGCCTGACCGAGATCCTTGTCGTGATCATCGTGGCGGTGATCGCGGGCCTGGTCCACGGGATATTCGGGCTCGGTTTTCCGATCATCGCCACGCCGCTGGTGGCGCTGGTCACCGACGTGAAAACCGCCATCCTGCTCACGCTTGCGCCCAACATCGCCGTGAACCTCTGGAGCATGCTCCGGGGAGGCAACTGGGGCGAGAGCCTGGGGCGCTACTGGTACGTGGCCGCGTGGATGCTGGTGGGTTCGGTACTCGGCACCCTGCTGCTGGTGCGGCTGGATCCCAATCCCTTTCGCCTGCTGCTCGCGCTCACCCTCGTACTCTATCTGCTGAGCGATCAGATCAAGCGCCTCGACTTCGGGGTGATCCGGCGCCACCCGGGGACGAGCGGCAGCGCGGCGGGACTGGCCGCCGGGCTGCTCGGCGGCACGGTGAACGTGGGCGGCCCGGTGCTGATGATCTACTTCCTGGAACTGCGTGTGGCGCCGCTGGTGGTGGTCCAGTCCATGAACCTCTCCTTCCTGTTGGGCAAGAGCGCGCAGGCGGCAACCTTCGGCGTCGCCGGCATGCTCGGTTCGAGCCTGCTGCTGCTCTCGGTCCCCGTGGTGATCGTGGCGCTGGCCGGCCTGCGCGCCGGCATGTGGGTGCGCGAACGGGTAACGGCGGACGCCTACCGCGGCTGGCTGCGCGGTGTGCTGTGGGTCCTGAGCGCGACGCTGGTGGTGCAGTTCCTGTTGAATTGGGAAGTTGGAATTGGGAAGTGAGAAGTGAAGTGCGAAGTGGGAGTTGGGAAGTGGGAACTGGGAAGTGGGAATTGGGAAGTGGAGAGGGGCCGAGAGCGGCTTTGAACAGCCGACAGGCCGGCCCGATGGGTGGAGGGCCGGACACCCGGAATAGAGGAACGGCGTGAGGATGGTTATATTGGCTCCTCGACGTTCCCGGTGGATTCGATCATCACAGAGGATCCATGGACATCCGCGATCAGAGGCGTAAACACGCGCGGTAACCGCACCCCCTGTAGGCGCCCAGTCCCCTGGGCGCTCCTGCCCAAGCCGAACCCTGTTCGCCCGGAGGACCGGGCTCCTACGGGGGGATCAAGGCGTGTGCAGGAGCCCGGTCCTCCGGGCGAAACTGCCGTTGCCGACAAAGGCTTTCCATTCGAAACGTCGACGAACCGTTATATTCCCACTTCCCACTTCCCACTTCCCACGTCGCACTTCACTTCTCACTTCCCAATTCCCAATTCCCAATTCCCAATTCCCAACCCCCCCTTTCTCCTGTATAGTGCGCCTCACCGAACGTCCCGCCCGTCAGCGTCCGTTCACCTGATCCTTTCCACCTGTTTTCGTCTTCCCAGATGGGCGCCTCTCCGGTTTGGAGTGGCGGGTCGCCGTTGGAGTTTTCCTGAATGTCTTCAGTTTCCCGTTTTGCCGACCTCGGGTTGGCCGATCCCCTTTTGCGTGCGCTTTCCGACTCCGGCTATGAATCGCCCACGCCGATTCAGACCCAGGCCATCCCCCGGATTCTCGAGGGACGTGACCTGCTGGCCGCCGCCCAGACCGGCACCGGCAAGACCGCCGGTTTCACCGTGCCGATCCTGCAGTTGCTGTCCACCCGTGCCGCGGCCCGCCCCGGTCCGGGCCGGCCGCGCTGCCTGGTGCTCACCCCCACCCGGGAACTGGCCGCCCAGGTCCACGAATCGGTGGAGACCTACGGCAAGCACCTGAGCCTTCGCGCCACGTCCGTCTTCGGGGGTGTGAACATCAATCCCCAGTTTCGGGCGTTGCGCGGCCAGATCGACATCGTCGTGGCCACGCCGGGCCGCCTGCTGGATCACGTGGGCCAGAAGACGGTGGATCTCTCCAGCATCGAAATCCTGGTGCTGGACGAGGCGGACCGCATGCTGGACATGGGGTTCATCAACGACATCCGGCGCATCCTGAAGCTGCTGCCCGCCACGCGGCAGAGCCTGCTGTTCTCCGCCACCTTCTCCGATGACATCCGCCGCCTGGCCGACGGCATGCTGAACGATCCCGTCCGGGTGGAAGTGGCGGCGCGCAATACCGCCCCCGAACTGGTGCGGCAGCATGTGCACCTGGTGGAAACCCACCAGAAGCGCGACCTGCTCAGTCACCTGATCAAGGAGAACCGCTGGCAGCAGGTGCTGGTGTTCACCCGTACCAAGCACGGCGCCAACAAGCTGGCGGAGAAGCTCTCCAGGGACGGCATTCCGGCCGCCGCCATTCACGGCAACAAGACCCAGGCGGCGCGCACCAAGGCGCTGCACCAGTTCAAGTCAGGCCGTATTCCCGTGCTGGTGGCCACTGACATCGCCGCGCGCGGTCTGGATATCGACCAGCTGCCCCAGGTGGTGAACTTCGAACTGCCCCACGTGCCCGAGGACTATGTGCACCGCATCGGGCGCACCGGCCGTGCCGGCACCTCGGGCGCCGCCCTGTCCCTGGTGGACGGGGAGGAGTTGCGTCTGCTGTCGGGGATCGAGCGCCTGATCCGCCGCCCCATCGAGCGCATCCAGACCGAAGGCTTCGTCGCCCCCAGCCGGCCGGCCAACGACAGCCCGCGCAATCCGCGCCCGAGCGGCGCCCGTCCGGGCAACGGAGCCCGCAAGGGGCCGCCGCGCGGCAGCCCTTCCAAGGGACCGCGCCCGGGTGGCCGCCGGCAGGGTCAGGGCCGTAGTGGCGCCTCCAGGGGCAACCGGGTCTGACAGGATCGACGGCACTTTGCCTTCAGGCACGGGCTGTGCCATAAAGGCAGTCAAGCCATCCGCAAGTCGGACGTGAACCAGCATTTTTTTGAGTCTCTGCGGCCCGCGCTTGCGCGGGCCGCAGTTCGTTTGTATACGGGCCGGAGGTAGACCCATGACGCAGAAACCCGCAATCACCGTGTCGTCCCTGGACATGCAGCGCCTCGAGGAATTGCTCGACGAACTGCCGAGGGAAGCGCTTCAGGCTCAACAGGCCCTCGTGGACGAACTCAATCGCGCCAATGTGGTGGAACCCGACAAGGTGCCGGCCGGATTGGTGACCATGAACTCCACGGTGCGCTTCCGCATGGAACCGGAAGGCAAGGTGTTCGAACGCACACTTGTGTATCCCTCGGGGGCGGACGGCAGCCCCGAGAAGATCTCCGTGCTGGCCCCTATCGGCAGCGCGCTGCTGGGCCTGTCGGTGGGCGACAGCATCGACTGGCCTTCGCCCCGGGACGGGGACATGACGGTGCGCATCATCGAGATTCTCTACCAGCCCGAGGCGTCCGGCGAGTTCCATCGCTAGGCGATTGCCAATGCCGGGTGAACACGGGATAGTGACGGAAACTGACTGCCCGGGAGGTTGCCATGATTCTCTACGATTTCGAGCGCTCGGGTAACTGCTACAAGATCCGCCTGCTGCTGGCACTGCTGCAATTGGGTTACGAGCGCAGGATCGTCGACATGGCCGGCGGCGAACTGGAATCGGAGGCATTTCTGCAGCTCAATCCGCGCGGCCAGGTGCCGGTGCTCAAGGACGGCGAGCAGGTGCTTTGGGATTCCACGGCCATCCTCGTCTATCTCGCCCGCAGGTACGGCGGCGAGGTCTGGCTGCCCCTGGAGCCGGCCGCCATGGCCGGCGTGATGCAGTGGCTGGCCCTGGAACAGAACGAAGGCCGCTACGGTTGCGCCCGCGCCCGGGCCATCGCGCTCAGGCTGCCCACGCCCTTCGCCGAGAACGGCCGGATGGAGGAGTGTCGGGAGTTCGCCCGGGTGGCCATGTCGGTGCTCGAAGGCCGGCTGTCCGGGCATCGCTGGCTGGCCAGCACGGACCATCCCACCATCGCCGACATCGCCTGCTATCCCTACACGGCGCTGGCGACGGATGCGGACATCGATCTCTCGCCGTACCCGTCCATCCGCCGCTGGTTCGGGGACATCGAGGCCCTGCCGGGTTACGTGCCGCTGCCCGGGCGGGCCTGAAGGGTTGAGCCCTCTGTCACGGCGGGTGCGCGCAGGGAGTCGGGGTGTACGAAAGTCAAAGGGCCCGGACAGGTCGGTGTTTCCCCCTCGGAGCATGGCCAGCGTGCGCTTTCGGAATCATGTCAATCCGGTCGAGAAGGCCTTCCCGCTGGATCCGCCGGGGGGTCCTTCCAGAGCCATCAGCACAGTGACACCCGGCCGTACGCCCGCAGCGGTTTTTCTTGTATCTTGTTTCTTTCCCCTTAGCCCCTGATTCTTTATGCACACACAAGTCGGGATCCTGATCTTCGAGAACGTGGAGGTCCTGGACTTCTGCGGTCCCTACGAGGTGTTCGTCACCACGCGTCTCGACGAGGCGCGCCGGCGCGAGACCGAATCACCCTACCGGGTGAGCCTGCTGGCGGCCACGGCCGATGCCGTCACCACCTCCGGCGGCATGCGGGTGTTGCCCACCCATACGCTGGCCGACGCGCCGCCCCAGGAGATCCTGGTGGTGCCCGGCGGCTGGGGGGTGAGGGCGCTGCTGGAGGACGCGCAATTGCTGGATTGGCTGCGGGAACAGTCGACGCGGGTGAAGACCCTGGCCTCGGTATGCACCGGGTCCCTGCTGCTGGCCTCCGCCGGTTTGCTGGACGGCCGCGAGGCCACCACCCACTGGCGCTCGCTGCCGTTCATGAAGGAGCGCTTTCCGGATGTGCGCGTGCACGAGGATCTGCACGTAGTAGAGGACGGCAGCATCATCAGTTCCGCCGGCATCTCCGCGGGCATCGATCTGGCGCTGAAACTGGTGGCCCGTGACTTCGGCGAGGAGGTGGCGGCCAACGCCGCCCGCAATATGGAATACCCCTGGCCATCGGACAACCGCCGCCGCGTGGTCGTCTGATCTGGAAGGATTGCCTCTGCGTCTCCGCGCCTCTGCGGCGGGGTGTTTCGGTTCTACCCGAATATCCCGCATAAACGACTCGTCCCCTCGCCGCGTTCGCGGAACAGCCACCAGCGCACGCCCCGGCGGTCCTCGGCCACGTAGTAATCCCTGCATTCCCCGCCGCCGTCCCACCAGCCGGTCTCGATGCGTTCCGGGCCGTGCACGCGGCGCAGGTCCGGCGGGCAGGGCAGGGGGTGTGCCAGCAGCCACAAGGGGCGGGGGCCCGTGCCCGCGCTGGACAGTGTCTGCCGTGAATCGGCGGGGTCCGTGCGTGTCCAGGCCCGTTCGGGGCGATGATCGTCGCACACGGCAAGACCCCATACCGCCGCCCGGCCCAGCCGTGCGCGGAGCCTGTCCAGCAGGGCCTGCCAGGCATCCGTGTCCGTCCCGGTATCCGGCAGCAGGGCGGTGTCCCGGTGAGGCAGGGGCAGGAAGGTGTCGGCACGCAGCACCATGCCGGTCACCGCCGCCGCCGGAACCTGCCGGGACAGGCGTTCCATGCACAGGCCCAGCAGATGATCCGGATCGCGGCCGGGGGCCGCCAGACCCAGGGTCAGGGCCGTGGCCGGGTGACGGGCATGGAGCAACTGCAATACCAGGGACTGCACCGCCGCGCCGCGCCCGCGCAGCACGCCCGCCAGTTCCCGCAGCAGCCGGTGCAGGGGAAGGCGCAGCATCGACCGGTCGGCCATCTCCGCGGGCAGCCACAGCCGGCTCTCGAAGCGGGACGGTGGCGCGAAGCGGGGCCGGGGGTCCGGTCGGCGCCCCGTCAGGCGATCCAGATGGACAGGCAGCCACGCACCCAGGCGCCGGGCCAGGCCGTCCCGGGGCAGGCGCCACAGGGCACCGAGCCGGGTGACGCCCATGCCGCGAAGCCGCTGCACGGTGGCCGCGGGCCATTCCAGGGCCTCCACCGGCAGTTCCCGGATCAGGGCCGTCAGGGCATCGGTGTCCCGCGCCGGTGCCGTGATGCCGAGCCGGGCCAGCAGGCGGGCGCCCAGCGGCGTGACGGCCAGACCGGCACGGGCGTGATGGCCCAGCGCGGCCAGATCATCGAGGATGCGCTGGCGAAGGTGTTCCAGACCGCCGAACAGCCGCAGGCTCCGGCCCACCTCCAGTAGCAGCACGTGGCCGTCTTCCACCACCACGTGATCCGTGTACTGCAGCCCCCAGGCGGCCAGGGTCTCCAGGGCGGCGTGTTCCGCCGCCGCATCCCGCTGCCGCACGCGCAGATCCGCGCACAGGCCCAGGGCGGCGCCCAGGGGCATGCCCGGGCGGATGCCCGCCCGCCGTGCCGCACGGCTGGTGGCATGCACCTCCGGGCGGCCCCGCGGGGTATCGCAGACCACCAGCGGGATGGGCGCCATGCCCTCCCGGGCGATCAGGTCCAGGGCCAGATGGGGAAAGTGCAGCGCCAGCCACAGGGTATCGGGCCCCGGCCGGGGACGGGGCAGCGGTGGATCGGCAGGTGCGGCGATCCGGGCCGGGACCGGGTCGAGGCCCGGCAGGGTGTGTTGTCGTGTCTGTGCGGGAGATTTCATGGGTTTTGAAAGGTCCGCAAATGAACGCGAACAAGGGTCCTTAAAACGAACCGCCAGGGGCGCCAGGGTATGCGCGAAAGGCGCAAAGGTTTTTTCTGCAAGAGATTTCCTTCGCGTCCTTTGCGGTCAGGTTGCTGAAGAATTTCATCCGCCGATCCCGGATTGCCCAGGATCGTAGGTTGGGCTGAGCGCAGCGAAGCCCAACAGGCGGCGGGTGCGTGATCCTGCCCTGTTGGGGTTCGCGCGGCTCACCCCAACCTGCGGGGGTTCTGTTCATGATGCGGCACTACCACCACGGAGCCGCCCCAGCCGCGCCGGCGTTTGAGCACCTGCACGGTGAGTCCCGCCTCCGTCGGCGAAAGGTGCAGGCGCACCGCGGCGGGGGAGGCCTGTCCGGCCTCGCGGGTTGCCCGGTAGAGAAAACCGGTGGCGTGGCCCCGTTCCGCCGCCAGTTGCAGGCGCCGCAGGGCGCGTGTGTCCGCACGGCCCGGCCAGGCCAGCGCCGCGCCGCAGGCGCCGCTGCCCAGGGCCTGTTCCAGGGACCAGAGTATCTCCGGGTCGTTCTGCGCCCCGATCACCAGGACCCGATCCAGTGCGATGCCGGCCCCGGCGAGGGCCGGGGCATAGGGAATGTGTGGCGGGGCCACGAGGGCAACATGGCGGCCCGCCGCGGTCTGCGCCGCAAGCAGCGGCAGCAGCAGGGAAACCTCGCCGATGCCTTCCTGATCGGTGAGCAGTTCCACCAGGGCGCCCCGGGGCCAGCCGCCGCCCAGGCAGGTATCCAGGGCCGGGTGGCCGGTGGCCAGGTCGTCGTCGCCGGACAGGGGCGTACGGCCGCGCCAGATGTCGGTGCGGCGGAGCAGGGCGTCCAGGGTTTCGTCATCGGGCGCGGCGCAGGCATCCCGGGTGTCGGGGTGCGGTTTCATGGCCGCTCATTTCGGCCGGTTGCGGATCACGCCCACGCCGATGCCCTCGATCACCAGCGGCTCACGGCGCAGGTCCACCACGATAGGCTCGAACTCCGGGTTCTCCGGCAGCAGGGTCACCCGGTTGCCCCGGCGACGGAAGCGCTTCACGGTCACCTCGTCCTCGAGGCGCGCCACCACGATCTGGCCGTTGCGCGCCTCCGGCGTGCGGTGCACCGCCAGCAGGTCCCCGTCCAGGATGCCCGCGTCCCGCATGCTCTGGCCGTGCACCCGCAGCAGGTAGTCCGGCACCGGGGAGAACAGGCGGGGATCCAGGCTGTAATGGTCCTCGATGTGCTGCTCCGCCAGGATGGGCCGGCCGGCCGCCACCCGGCCCACCAGGGGCAGCCCCCCGCCGTCACGCAGCCGGATGCCCCGTGAGGTGCCGGCGCGCAGTTCGATGGCCCCCTTGCGGGCCAGGGCCTGCAGGTGCGCCTGGGCGGCATTGGGGGACCTGAAGCCGAAGGCCCGCATGATCTCCTCCCGGGTGGGCGGCATGCCGCTCTGGCCCAGGGCGTCGCGGATGAATTGCAGGATCTCGGCCTGTCGGGGGGTGAGGGGGAGCATGGGCGCGTCCGGATGATGAAGACTGTATTTAATTACAGTAGTCCGGATTCGGGACGAGAGCAAGAATGAAGTGGGAAGTGACCGTAGGATGGGTCAAGCGCAGCGGACCCATGCGGACCGGGGGCAGGGGTCAGGAGGTCAGTGACAAGTGAAGGGGGGCGGGACGCTCCTTGTCGTCACCCGTCACCGATCTTCTCGCATCTCCAATACGGCGGATCTCCGAAGGTCTCCGCCAGGTGATCCACCAGGGCCCTCACCTTGGCGGGCAGGTGGCGGGTCTGGGGGAAGACCGCGTGGATGCCCACCTCCGGCAGGGAGCCGTCCAGGGGCACCACCTGCAGCCGTCCGTCAGCGACTGCCTGCCAGACGATGAAATCCGGGATCACGGCGAGGCCGAGGCCGGCGATGGCCGCATCGCGCATGAGATCACCGTTGTTGACCTGCATGGCCGACCGGAAATGCCCGGTGACGGAACTCCCGTCGCGCTCGAAGCGAAGCTGATCGTTGGGGTGCACGTTGGAATAGAGGATACCCCGGTGCTCCGCCAGATCCTCCACCCGGCGAGGCAGGCCGTGCTCACGGGCATAGTCGGGACTGGCCACCAGCAGGTAGCGGGTCGATACCAGGCGCCGCGCCACCAGACTGGAATCCGGCAGGCGGCCGATGCGAATGGCCATGTCGTAGCCTTCCCCCACCAGGTCCACCATCCGGTCGTTGAGATCCAGGTCCAGCCGGATGGACGGATGCAGCTTGAGAAAGCGGAACAGGGCGGGGCCCAGGTGCAGCAGGCCGAAGCTCATGGGGACGGCCAGCCGCAGGGGACCGCACAGTTCATGCCCCTCCTCAGCCACCAGCGACACGGCCTCGTCCAGTTCGCTCAGCATCCGGGCGCAGAAGCGGTGGAAGGTCATCCCCTGTTCGGTGAGCGAGAGACGCCGGGAAGAGCGCTGAATCAGGCGGGCGCCCACGGCGTTCTCCAGTTCCGACAGCCGGTGGCTCACCACCGATTTGGCCACGCCCAGCCTGCGGGCAGCCGCGGTGATGGAGCCGGCCTCGGCGATGGCCACAAAGGTGCGTATGCCTTCCAGTTTCATTATTTGTCCAATATTTACGAATGTACGTTTCGATTTTGCTCTCTTATTTCATGAATCCGCAACATATAGGCTGCGAAGCACATTCAATCGACCGTTCGGTTTGGAGGTTCCCCATGAATACCCGAGTCCTGATTCTCTACTACTCCACCTGGGGTCACGTGGAGAAGATGGCCCAGGCAGTGGCTGAAGGCGCCCGGGAGGTCCAGGGCGTCGAGGCCATCATCAAGCGCGTGCCTGAACTGATGCCCGAGGAGGTGGCCCGCGACGCCGGGGCGAAGCTGGACCAGGCGGCACCCGTGGCCGAGCCCGCCGAGCTGGCGGATTATGATGCCATCGTTTTCGGCACGCCCACCCGTTACGGCCGTATGGCCGCGCAGATGGCCAACTTCCTGGATCAGACCGGTCAGCTGTGGTTCCAGGACAAACTGGTGGGCAAGGTGGGCAGCGTGTTCGCTTCCACCGCCACCCAGCACGGCGGACAGGAGACCACGCTGGTCTCCACCATCGTCAATCTCATGCACCTGGGCATGACCGTGGTGGGACTGCCCTACACGGAAAAGCGCCAGATGACCCTGGATGAGGTCAGCGGCGGCACCCCCTACGGCGCCACGACGCTCGCCGCCGGTGACGGCAGTCGCCAGCCCTCGGAGAACGAACTGGCCATGGCCCGCGCCCAGGGCCGGCACGTGGCCGAGACCGCCGTGGCGCAGCGGCTCGGCAGGCAGGAATGGCGGGAGGCCGAGAAGCGTCGGGCGTGACTTGTCGCCGCTGTCCGCATGGGCACGCTTCGCTTTGCCCATCCTACCGTCTGGCACCGGTGGCGGGTGACGGCTCCCGTAGGATGGGTCAAGCGCAGCGGACCCATGCGGGAGAGGCACAACGCCGACAGGTGACGGTGCGATGGCGGCCACCCACCCGACCCCGGACGGGGCTGCTGGCTCCCTTACGCCGCTGTCCGCATGGGCACGCTTCGCTTTGCCCATCCTACCGTCTGGCACCGGTGGCGGGTGACGGCTCCCGTAGGATGGGTCAAGCGCAGCGGACCCATGCGGGGAGGCTTCTTGCTAGACTGTGTGCTGCCCGAAGCCGCACGCCAGCCCATGCTCAGCATTTCCAACAAGGTGTCCATCCCCGATCACGAAATCGAGATCACGGCGATCCGCGCCCAGGGTGCGGGCGGGCAGAACGTGAACAAGGTGGCGAGTGCGATCCACCTGCGCTTCGACATCCCCGGTTCCTCCCTGCCGGATTTCTACAAGACCCGACTTCTGAAACTGCGTGACCGGCGCATCACCGGCGACGGTGTGGTGGTCATCAAGGCGCAGCGCTTCCGGACACAGGAGGGCAACCGCGAGGACGCGTTGCGGCGGCTGGCGGAGCTGATTCGCAGCGTCGCGGCGGTGCCCAAGGCCCGCAAGCCCACCCGGCCGAGCCTGAGCGCGAAACGCAGGCGCATGGACAGCAAGACCCGCCGGGGCCGGACCAAGGAGTTGCGCGGCAAGGTGGACCTGCAGTGAGAACACGCAGGGATAGCGAATACCGGGGCGGGCCGGTCAACTGGCGCATCATTCTGAGCCTGATTCCGTTTCTCATGGAATTCCGGGGCCGGGTGTTCCTGGCGCTGGGTTTTCTGGCGCTGGCCAAGCTGGCCGGCGTCACCGTGCCGGTGGCGCTCAAGTTCATCGTGGATCATTTCGAATCCCCGGAAGAGGCCATGGTGGCGGTTCCGCTGGCCTTGTTGCTCGGCTACGGGGCGCTGCGCTTCACCGCGGTGTTCTTCGGCGAGTTGCGCGACGCGGTTTTCGCGCGCGTGGCGGAACGGGCCATGCGCCGTGTCTCCCTGCGCGTGTTCGAGCATCTGCACCAGTTGGACCTGGGCTTTCACCTCTCGCGCCAGACCGGCGGGCTCGCCCGGGATATCGAACGCGGCACCACCGGCATCAGCTTCCTGCTGCGCTTCATGCTGTTCAATATCGTGCCGACGCTGCTGGAGATCGGCATGATCACCGTCATCATGCTGGTGGCCTTCGATGCCAGCTTCGCGCTCACGGTGCTGGCGGCGGTGGTGGTCTACGCGGTGTTCTCCATCTACGTCACGGAGTGGCGCAACCGCTTCGTGCGCGAAAGCAACCTGATGGACAACCGCTCCAACACCCGGGCCGTGGACAGCCTGCTCAACTACGAGACGGTGAAGTACTTCGGCAACGAGGCCTACGAGGCCCGGGAATACGACCGGAACCTGGAGGACTGGGAAGAGGCGCGCATGAAGAACCGTCTCTCCCTGGCGGGCCTGAACTCCGGCCAGGCGCTGATCATCGCCGGCTCCATCACGGTGATGATGATCATGGCGGCGCATCAGGTGGCGGCAGGCCGGATGACGCTGGGCGATCTGGTCATGGTGAACGCCTACATGATCCAGCTGTTCATGCCGCTCAACTTCCTGGGGTTCGTGTACCGGGAGATCCGCGAGGCGCTGGTCAGTATCGAACGCCTGTTCAAACTCATGTACCAGCCCGCCAGGGTCGTCGATGCCCCGGACGCGCCCGAACTGCGGCCCGACGGTGGCACCATCCGCTTCGAACACGTGCATTACGCCTACACGGAGGACCGTCCCATCCTCCGGGACCTCAGCTTCGAGATACCCGCCGGGCAGAAGCTGGCCATCGTGGGGCCGAGCGGGGCAGGCAAATCCACCATCGCCCGGCTGCTGTTCCGTTTCTACGATGTCACGGAAGGGCGCATCACCATCAACGGGCAGGACATCCGCTCGGTTACCCAGGACAGCCTGCGCCGGGCCATCGGCGTCGTGCCCCAGGACACGGTGCTGTTCAACGACACCATTCGCTACAACATCGCCTACGGCCGTCCGGACGCCACGGACGAGGAGATCGAGCGGGCCGTGCGCATGGCCCATCTGGACGGTTTCATCGATTCGTTGCCGCGGGGTCTGGAAACCCAGGTGGGGGAACGCGGGCTGAAGGTCTCGGGGGGCGAGAAGCAGCGCATCGCCATCGCCCGCGTGCTGCTGAAGGATCCGCCGATCCTGGTGCTGGACGAGGCCACGTCGTCACTGGATTCCCACGGCGAGAAGGTGATCCTGGAGGCCCTGAACGAGGTGGCGGCGCGCCGCACCACGCTGGCCATCGCCCACCGTCTGTCCACCATCGTGGATTCGGATCGCATCATCGTGCTGGATCAGGGTCGCATCGTGGAGCAGGGCGACCATGCCGCGCTGCTGGGCGGCGGCGGCACTTATGCGCAACTTTGGACGCACCAGCAGCAGGAGCGCATCAGCGACTCCGCCGGCTCCGGCGAGACGGTGGCGGATACCCAGGGCGTGGAGATTCGCGATTGAGCGCAGGGGAGGCGGAAACGTCCTCCCGCGCCGGTTTCGCGCCGGATCAGTGAATGGTACGCGGGCGGCCCCATTCGTCGTGGTAGCGTTCCACCACCTCGCGCACGTGCTGGGGATAGTTCAGGGCCTCCATCTGCTCCATCCCCTGGCGGAAGAACTCCGGGGCCTCTTCCGGGAGGTACTGAATCAGGGTATCGAAGGCGTGTTCCATCATCGCGGGCTGATGACTGCGCGTGGCGATGATGCCGAAATTGAGCAGCAGGATCCGCCACGGCCGCATCGGGTCGGTCTTCTCCTCGTCCTGTTTAAGCTGTTCGTCCACGTGTTCCACGATCTCGGTGGTGACGCGGAACAGTTCCTCGAGCAGGGCCGGGTCCCGCGCCTTGTTGGCCAGACCGGAGACGGCGGTCACCACCGGTTGCAGGATGCGGAGATCACCGCCGGCGCGCACCACCCACACGGCCAGGGGGAAGGTGAGGTCGGACAGGGTTTCGGCGTGCGCTTCGAGACCCAGCCGGACGGCATGGGTCGCCAGTTCGTCGAGGATCTGGATGCCGAAGTCCCCCAGTTCGCTCATTTCACGTTCGTCCAGGGGGGAGGCGTCGTCCGACGCGCCGGGCACATCCCCCTGTTTCTCCTCGATACGCCTGAGCACCTCCAGCAGCTGTTCCATGGCCTCCACCAGCATGACCGGGGTCTGCTGTTCATCCGCACCGGGATCGGCCAGGTCCTCATAGGCCTCCACCACGTCCCGCGACACCTGGGCGAAGGTCTCGTGAAGATGGCTGACATTAAAGGGCGGCAGGAACATGGCGTGCGGTCCAGGGTCATCCTCGGGAGGCAGGGGCAGTCGCGCCCGTGCCGGGATCCTTCCCCGGCATTGTCCATCCTGCCGCCGCGTACAGGCAAGGCCGGGGCGGCCTCGCGCCACGGCACACCGGCGGCATCGGGGCCGCATGGAGGTTATAGACGAAGAACCACAGCAAAGGCCGGCGTGACCTCCGGGTCATCACCGGCCTGTGAGGTATTTGCGGTAATTCAGCCGCGGGGTACCCACGCGGTGCACCATCCATTGGCCGATACCAGGCGGCCCGGGAACGCGGAGCAGGGGCCCCAGTCCTCGGCGTCGGCGTCCGTGTAGAGCTGGCAGTTGGCGCAGGTCTGGCCTTCCTCGTAATCCGCATGCTCCACATCCGCCGCGTCGTGGCGGTAATGCAACGCCCGGGCCTGGGCATCGTCCTCGCTCAGGCGTTCATCGGCCAGGGCGGGGCTGAAGATCAACGGCACCGCGGGCGCGGCCACCAATCCGGCGACACCCGCGCG
>SKOF01000554.1 GCA_007120155.1 Thioalkalivibrio sp.
AAGAGGTCGATGGCAGTGATGCCAACTGGGCTTTTATTATCGAAGACGTGCCTAAAGAGGACTACAAGGCCGAGTACGGCTCAAGTGAGCTGTCTCAAATGGAGGAGTGGGCCTCGATTGGCGACTTAAGGCAAGAGGGTTGGCTCACTGAGTCCACCTGTAGAGTGGCTGAGTACTTTTACAAGGAATTTAAAGATGTCACGGTTTGCCTGCTTGAAAACGGCAAGTCGATTGAAAAAAGTGAACTTGAAGAGCTTTATCCAGACGGCTTGCCAGAGGGCTTGGTCGTCCAAGAGCGAAAAGCCAAGGTGCCAGTGATTAAGTGGTGCAAGATCAATGGGCTTGAGGTTTTAGAAGAGACCACTTGGCCTGGCCTTTGGATTCCCATTATCCCTGTCTTGGGCGATGAACTCGACATTGAGGGCAAAAGAGTGGTCGAAGGTGTGATTCGTCACGCCAAGGACTCTCAAAGAATGTACAATTACTGGGTCTCGACTGAGACTGAGACCATTGCCTTGGCCCCAAGGGCACCATTTATCGTAGCTGAAGGCCAGATTCCAAAAGAATATGAGTATATGTGGCGCACTGCCAACAAGAAGAGCCATGCCTTTTTGCCTTATAAGCCAATTGGGCTCAATGGCCAGCCGATAGCCCCTCCACAGCGAAACAGCTTTGAAGCCCCTGTTCAAGGTATCACCAATGCGAGACTTCACGCTGCTGAAGACATGAAGGCAGTGACTGGCATTTACGACTCAGCTTTAGGGGCAAAGAGCAACGAGACCTCAGGGGTCGCCATTCAGCGCAGAAACCAACAAGCGCAAACATCGAACTTTCATTTGATCGACAATTTGACCAGATCCATCAGGCATTGTGGACGCATCCTAGTTGATCTGATCCCAAAGATTTACGACACCGCCCGAACTGCCAGGATCATTGGCGAAGAGGGTGAGCAAGAGGTCGTCCGCATCAACCAAGAGTTTGACGATGAGGGCAAGTCAAAGATCTATGACCTAGGAGTCGGCAAATACGACGTGATTGTCGATACGGGACCAAGCTTTGCCACTAGACGAGTTGAGGCTGCAATCTCCATGGAATCGATGGCCAGAAGCTATCCTCAACTGGTCCAGGTCGCAGGCGACTTGATGATCAAAAACATGGACTGGCCAGGAGCGCACGAGATCGCAGAGCGCTTTAAGAAGATCATCCCACCTGAAGTGCTTGGTGAAGAGGGCCAAGAAGAGGTGCCGCCTGAAGTTCAAGCGCAGATGGCTCAGATGAACCAGATGATTGAGGCCATGACAGAGCAGCTCAAAGAGGCCACCAAGACCATCGAGCAAAAGACAATTGAGATCGAGTCCAAAGAGCGCATCGAGTTTGCCAAGATGGAGACAGATTTAGAGAAAGAAAAGCTAAAACAGTTTCAAGGTTTAGTTGTTCAAGACATCAACGAGCAAATTGCTGACCTAAGGGACCGCATGATGGTCTTAGGCCTTTATGATCCCGTAGGTGAGCAATTTCAAAGCCAAAGCCCGCAGCAGATAGCACCTGGACAAGCGCAAGGCCTCGAGCCTAGCCCACAGGGAGATAGTTTGCAGATGGATGAGGCGCAAATTGGACCAGAAGGCTTTTATGAGGGAGCGCCCGATCAGCAATCCCAAATGGAGCCTATGCCAACTGGGGGCATGATCCCAGGCCAACCACCTCAAGGGGGAATGTAAATGGGTATAACAGTCACAAACAGCGATGGCACTGAGGAGATTTACACAGCCGATCAAGCTGATGAGCAAACTCAAATGCCAGAGAAAGACGATGCACCCAAATCCGCTCCTGCCAAAAAAGAAGATGCAGGTGAAACGGCTGACGATTCGGACCCGTCAGAAGATAAATCAGATTCAGATTCAGAAGGCGCTGAGGATGCGGCGGATGATGAAGAGTCTGAAGAGACCGAAGAGGATGAAGACGAACTAAAAGCTGACGATGACAATGAGGACAGGCCAAAAAAGAAGAGTGGATTTAAAAAGAGGATTGAGCGGTTTCAGCGAAGACTCTCGGAAAAAGAGCGAGAGGCCGAATACTGGAGAGCTGAGGCGCTAAAATCTCAAGGCCCAAAGCCTGAGCCGACTCTTGATAAAACCCCTCAAACTGCGATGCCTGACACTGACCAAAAGCCTTTGGCAGACGACTTCGAGTCAATCGAAGAGTATGTGGAGGCTGTCACCGACTGGAAGCTCAAACAAGCCGAGGCAAAGATTGTTGAAAAACAAAGACTGGCTCAAGCAAAGACTGAGTTTCAAGTGCAGGTGGAGCAGTTTCAAGCAAAAGTGGCTGAGTTTTCAAAGACTCAAGAGGATTTTGGGGAGGTCGTGGACGATGCAAGTGACGTTGTCCTAACTCCTGGTCTTCAAGAGTCCATTTTGTCATCTGATTTTGGCCCTCAAGTGATGTATGAGCTCGCTCTGAACAAAAAAGAGTTTGAGCGCATCAATGGCTTAACTCCTCTGGCTCAGGCCAGGGAGATTGGCAAGCTTGAGGCCAGGATCTCGCAACGATTAGAGTCTGAATCCTCTTCGGTGGAAAAGCCAAGGCACAAATTAACAACAAAAGCCCCACCTCCACCGAAGCCCCTTTCAGGCAAGAGCGACAAAGCCGCAAAGAGATCAATTTATGATCCAGAGCTGAGTCAAGCCGAGTTTGAAAGGCTCAGGGAGAAGAGGGCTTCTTTATAACTTAAAGGAGTCTCATCATGAGCAACAGTCTACTCAACATCTCGATGATTACTAAGGAGTCATTGAGACAACTCAAAAACCAATTAGCTTTCGCTAAAGGTGTCAACCGCCAGTACGACGACAAGTTTGCCAAATCCGGTGCCAAGATTGGCTCTGTGATCAACATCCGAAAGCCTGTGCGCTTTGATGTGACCGATGGAGCGGCTTTGAACCTGCAAGGTGTGTCTGATCAGAGCGAGGCTTTGACTTTGGACCAACAAAAGCATGTGGCCTTTCAATTCTCTTCAAAAGAGCTCACTTTAAGCATTGATGAGTTTTCTGATCGCTACATCAAGCCTGCAGTCACCGCTCTTGCCAACAAGTTGGATTATGATGGTTTGAACATGGCCAGATACAGCGTTTGGAACTCTGTCGGTGTTCCTGGAACTCAGCCTGCAACAGAGGCCACGGCTTTGGCTCAAATCTTGGCTGCAGGTCAGAAGCTTGATGAGAATGGATGCCCTGTTGATGGTCAGCGCCACTTGGTGGTCAATCCTGCCACACAAGCCGCATATGTGAGCAAGCTTGCAGGTCTTTTCAACTCTCAGCCAGCTTTGGCCAAGCAGTACGAAAAAGGCAAGATGGCCGACGCTCTAGGCTTTTCTTGGAAGATGGACCAAAACGTGGTCAACCACACAGTGGGCGATCATGAAGGAACTCCTGCCATTGATACCACAGTCACTGAAAACGGCACGGCGACTCTTCACCTTGACGGTACTCTGGGCACAGTGACTGGCTGGGCTAAAAAAGGTGACGTGATTGAGATTGCTGGAGTTTATGCGGTTAACCCTCAGACAAAAGAGTCCACAGGATCTCTTATGCAGTTTGTGGTCACAGCCGACACCGATTCAGCTGCCAACGAGATTGCAGCACTGCCGATTGCTCCTGCCATTCAGTTGACTGGTCCTTACAAAAACGTGAGCAAAGCGCCAACTGACGGGGATGTAGTTACCATCTTTGGTCACGCCACATCTCATGCCAGCAAAGTATCACCCACCAACATCGCCTATCACAAGGATGCCTTTGTGCTTGGTTGTGCAGATCTTGATCTGCCAGGTGGAGTGGATATGGCAAGCCGCGCGGTTGACCCTGACTCCGGTCTTAGCATTCGTCTGGTCAGAGCTTATGACATCAACAACGATGTTATGCCCTGCCGCTTAGATATCCTTTACGGATGGAAAGCCGTTTACCCAGAGCTTGCTTGCAGGATTCAAGGCTAGTTTTAAAAGGATTGAGGGCTGTCTGCTTTTGCCATT
>SKOF01000561.1 GCA_007120155.1 Thioalkalivibrio sp.
CGCACGACCTTTGAATCTTGAACTTTGAACCTTGAATGACCCACCGCGACTTAGTCGCGGCGGGTTCCTTGGTGTACAATTTCTCGTTTTTCCGAGCCGGAACCCGCATCCATGGAACTCAATCCGCTTTACACCCAGATCGACGATCTGCAAGGCCGTGTCGAGGCCTTGAGGGGGTATCTTTGACTACGATGCCAAGCGTGAACGTCTGGAGGAAGTGAGCCGGGAACTGGAAGACCCCAATATCTGGAACAACCCCGAGAAGGCCCAGGAACTGGGCCGTGAGCGCTCCCGCCTGGAGGAGGTGGTGCTGCTGATCTCCCGCATGGATGAGGCGCTTGGAGACGCCAGGGATCTGCTGGATCTGGCGGCCGGCGAGGACGATGCGGAGACCGTGGGCGCGGTGGAGGCCGATCTGGCCGGATTCGAGAACGACGTGGCGCAGCTGGAGTTTCGGCGCATGTTCGCCGGAGAGATGGACGAGGCCAACGCCTATATGGACATCCAGGCCGGCTCCGGCGGCACCGAGGCCCAGGACTGGGCCAACATGCTGTTGCGCATGTACCTGCGCTGGGGCGAGCGGCGCGGTTTCAAGACCGAGCTGATGGAGGTCTCCGAGGGCGAGGTGGCCGGCATCAAGAGCGCGACCATCAAGTTCGAGGGACCGTATGCCTACGGCTGGCTGCGCACCGAGACCGGCGTGCACCGGCTGGTGCGCAAGTCCCCCTTCGATTCGGGCAACCGCCGCCACACGTCGTTCGCCGCGGTGTTTGTCTCCCCGGAGGTGGATGACAGCATCGAGATCGAGATCAACCCGGCGGATCTGCGGGTGGATACCTACAGGGCCAGCGGTGCCGGCGGCCAGCACGTGAACCGCACGGAATCCGCCATCCGCATCACGCACATGCCCAGCGGCGTGGTGGTGGCCTGCCAGGCGGACCGTTCCCAGCACAAGAACCGGGACACGGCCATGAAGCAGCTCAAGGCCAAGCTCTACGAGATCGAGATCCAGAAGCAGAACGCCGAGAAGCAGGCTCTCGAAGACACCAAGTCCGACATCGGCTGGGGCAGCCAGATCCGTTCCTACGTGCTGGATCAATCCCGCATCAAGGACCTGCGCACCGGCGTGGAGGTGGGCAATACCCAGGCGGTGCTGGACGGGGATCTGGATCAGTTCATTGAGGCATCGCTGAAGAGCGGACTGTAATGAAGTGGGAAGGGTGAATTGGGAAGTGGGAAGTACTTGAAGCGGGCAGAATGATGATTGAAAAAGAGCAGGGCCAGGACGAGCACAAGCTGATTGCGCAGCGGCGGGAGAAACTCGCGAAGCTTCGCGAACGGGGGCTTGCGTTTCCCAACGACTTCCGGCGCAACGTCATGGCCGGTCAGTTGCATGCGGAGTACGACGAGAAGCCCGGAGAGTTCTTCGAGGAGCACACCATCCGCGTGGCGGTGGCCGGGCGCATGATGGCCAAGCGCATCATGGGCAAGGCGAGTTTCACGCAGATCCTGGACATGTCCGGACGCATTCAGTTGTTCGTGCAGCGCGACAGCTTGCCGGAAGGCGCCTACTCGGATTTCAAGACCTGGGACGTGGGTGACATCCTCGGTGCCGAGGGCACCCTGTTCAAGACAAAGACCGGTGAACTCACCGTACAGGTGGATACCCTTCGCCTGCTGACCAAGTCCCTGCGCCCGCTGCCGGAGAAGTTCCACGGACTGTCCGATACCGAGACCCGTTACCGCCAGCGTTACGTGGACCTGATCATGAACGAGCCGGTGCGCGAGACCTTCCGCACGCGCACCCGGGTGATCCAGTTCATCCGGCATTTCCTCGATCAGCGGGGGTTCCTCGAGGTGGAGACCCCCATGATGCAGGCGATCCCCGGCGGCGCCACTGCGCGACCCTTCGCCACCCATCATCATGCCCTGGACATGCAGCTCTTCCTGCGCATCGCGCCCGAGCTGTATCTCAAGCGTCTGGTGGTGGGCGGATTCGAGCGCGTCTACGAGATCAACCGCAACTTTCGCAACGAGGGTCTGTCCACCCGGCACAATCCCGAATTCACCATGGTGGAGTTCTACGAGGCCTACGCGACCTACCATGAGCTGATGGACCTGACCGAAGACCTGTTGCGCGACCTGACCCTGGACGTGCTCGGCACCACGGTGGTTGATTACCAGGGTGAATCCTACGACTTCGAACGGCCCTTCACGCGCATGACGGTGAGGGAATCGATCCTGCACCACAATCCCGACGTGAGCGAGGCGGACCTGGACGACCCGGAACGTGCGCGGGCCGTGGCCACGGGTCTGGGGATACCGCTGAAGGGCAGCTACGGTTTGGGCAAGGTGTGGATCGAAATCTTCGAGAAGACGGTGGAGGACAATCTCAAGCAGCCGACGTTCATCACCGCCTATCCCACCGAGGTTTCGCCGCTCGCCCGGCGCAATGACGAGGACCCCTTCGTCACAGATCGATTCGAGTTCTTCGTGGGCGGGCGCGAAATCGCCAACGGCTTCTCGGAGTTGAACGACTACGAGGATCAGGCGGAGCGATTTCGCAGGCAGGTGCAGGAGAAGGAGGCGGGCGACGAGGAGGCCATGCACTTCGACGCCGACTACCTGCGCGCCCTGGAACACGGCATGCCCCCCACCGCCGGCGAAGGCATCGGTATCGATCGCCTGGTGATGCTGCTCACCGACAGCCCGTCCATCCGGGACGTGCTGCTCTTTCCGCATATGCGGCCGGAAAGCTGAAAGGCGATTCAAGATTCAACGTGCAAAGTTCAAAGTTCAAAGTTCAAGGGGGACTGCATGCCATGCTCCGAGGCATCGTAGCGGAGCAGTTCCTTTGAACCTTGAACTTTGAACTTTGAACCTTAACTCGTCTCGTTAAACGAGCCGCAGATACCCCGCCACCACCAGTACGGCCATGATGACGCCGACGATGTAGAGGATATTGGAAAGCCGCCTGTTGTTGGGACGGCTGAAGAACGCCGCCCAGAACACGAGCAGGACCAGGACGACCAGGAAGAACAGGAAGCGCATCAGGACGCCGCTGCCATGTCGAAGGGGTAGGGCAGCGTCTCAAGCGTCACGTCAGGGCCGGCGTCTCCCGCCAGGCGCAGCCCACCCGCCTCGGCGGCTGCGATCTGCAGCACGGCCAGCGCGGCCACGTTGCCGTCCGGGTGAAGCTGGGCATCGACGATCTGACCGGCGGCCTGAGGCGCCTCTCCACTACCCGTGGCGGCACCCAGGACCTCGGTGCCCGGTGGCGGGGGATCGTCCGTGTCGATGGAGACGCGATACATGCGGCGCTTGAGTTTGCCCAGATAATGCATGCGGGCCACCACCTCCTGGCCGGGGTAACACCCCTTCTTGAAGCTCACGCCGCCGATCAGCTGCATATTGGCCATCTGCGGCACGAAGGCCTCGCTGGTGGCGGGTGTGACCGTGGGAATGCCCGCCAGGATGTCCAGCAGGGCCCACGGCCCGGCGCCCACCGGGGCACAGCGCACGTTGAGTTTCTCGTAGAGGTGCATCATGGGTTCCAGCTCGCCGTAGCATTCGAAGCGCGGGTGCGGCCCCGGCACCCGCAAGGCGGTGATGTCTCCCTGGTGTACCACGGCGTCCTCGGGTTCGGGCACGGCGCCCAGGGCCGCCTTGAGTTCGTCAACCGCATGCGGGCCGGAGAGGCCAAGACGGACCAGCGCATCGTCGGCGTCCTCCAGCGTGACCCGGCTGCGCAACACGAACATGTGCAGCCGCTTGAGCGTCGGCTCCACCAGGGCGCGATGCAATCGCAGGTAATAGCTCTCGCCCCGCATGAACAGGCGGAAATTCGCCAGCATCCGGCCCTTGGGGGTGCAGTAGCTGTTCATCTGGCTGGTGCCGCTGTCCACGCTCAGCACGTCGTTGCTGAACTGGCCCTGAAGGAACGCGGCGGCCTCGTCTCCATGGGCCGCGATCAGACCCGTGTGGGACAGATCGCAGATCACGTCACCGCTGGTGACC
>SKOF01000393.1 GCA_007120155.1 Thioalkalivibrio sp.
AATCATGGGCCTGCCGGCCAGCAGGCGCAGCGGCTTGCCGGGCAGGCGCGTGGAGGCGTAACGGGCCGGAATGACGACCTTGAACGACATGTCTCCCGCCTCAGACGCGCGTAACGCCTACTTGTCCTTCCATTGATCCAGTTCGTCGTCGCTCAATGGCCGGGCCTCATCCTCGAGCATCACGGGAATGCCGTCGCGAACGGGATAGGCGAGACGCGCGCTACGGGAGATCAGTTCCTCATGGGCCTTGTCATAGATGAGGGGGCCCTTGGTGACGGGGCAGACGAGAATGTCGAGCAGACGCTTGTCCATGGGATTACCTCAGGCTGTGCAGACTTGAAACCGCTTGTATGGTGGACAGGATGGCCGGCCCGAGGGCCTCGTCCGGCGAGGCGCTGACGGGCACGAACCAGTGTCGTTCGTCGGCGAAGCTCCTGCATTTTACGGCATCCTTCTCCGTCATCAGAACCGGCAGGCTGTCCGCGAAGCGGATATCGGCTGCCCGAAAAGGATGATGATCGGGAAACGGGTGGCGATCCACGCGCATGCGGGCCGCCTCCAGCATGCTGAAAAACCGCGGCGGATGGCCGATTCCCGCCACCCCGTGCACCGCCATGCCCGCAAAGTCGTCGAGCGGCCTTGCCCGCGATGGATCCCTGACCATCAAGGCCACCGGAGCAAGCAGGCCCATGCCGTACTCGCCGGGTGCCGGCGTGCCCCCGGTTGCCACCACGAAATCGGCATCCCGCAGACGCTCCACGGACTCGCGCAGGGGTCCGGCGGGCAGGCACAGGCCATTGCCGAAGCGGCGCGTCCCGTCCACCATGACGATTTCTGCATCCCGGGCCAGTGCGTAGTGCTGCAGGCCGTCATCGGCCACAACCACGTCGCAGCCCAGCTCCGTGACCAGTGCCCTGGCGCCGCGCGCGCGGCGCCGGTCCACGACCACCGGGCAGCCGGTGCGCGCCGCGATCAGCACCGGTTCGTCACCCACCCGGGCGGGATCGCTTTCCGGCGTCACCAGCACGGGCCGGCCATGATCCCGGCGCCCGCCGTGCCCCCGGCTGATCACTCCCGGGCGGTAGCCGTGATCCGCCAGCAGGCGGCACACCCAGATGACCATGGGTGTCTTGCCCGTGCCGCCAACGGTGATGTTGCCCACCACGATCACCGCCCGTGCCGGCACGCGCCGCACGGACAACCACCCGTACACCAGGCGCCGCACCCGCATGAGTCCGCAATAGAGCAGCGAGACCGGAAACAGGCACAGGGCCACGGGGTTGCGGGAGTCCCATAGCCGGGTCAGACCGGCCCTGCCGCGAGGATGGCCGGCGGCCCGCCGAGTCACCGGCCGCCCCCGTGCTGAAGACATGTGCACATCACGACATTCATGCCTGCGCGCACCTCCCGAAACCCCCGTCGACTCTCCGGCCGGGCACCATGGACGGCGCCGCGGGCCTCAACCAACGCTTTCGCCCTCGAACTGCAGGCGATGGAGCCGTGCGTACACCCCGTTCCGTTCGACGAGTTCCTCGTGACGACCGGACTCCACCATGGCGCCGTCCTGCAAGACCACGATGCGGTCTGCGCGCTCCACGGTGGACAGGCGATGCGCGATCACCAGCGTGGTCCGGTTGCGGATCAGGTTCTCCAGGGCCGCCTGGATATGCCGCTCGGCTTCCGTATCCAGGGCGGAGGTGGCCTCGTCCAGGATCAGGATGGGAGCATCCTTGAGCAGGGCGCGTGCAATGGCGAGGCGCTGGCGCTGCCCTCCCGAAAGCATCACCCCGTTGTCACCCACCGGCGTGTCCAGACCCCTGGGCAGGTTGCTGATGAACTCCATGGCGTGGGCAGCCTCGGCAGCGCGCACAATATCCTCCTCGCTCACGTCACCCAGGCTGCCGTAGGCGATGTTGCGGCCGATGGTGTCGTTGAACAGGGTCACGTGCTGACCCACGTAAGCGATCTGGTTGCGCAGGTCCGCGAGCCGGTACTGCATCACGTCCGCACCGTCCAGCAGCACCTGGCCCCGCTGGGGATCGTAGAAACGGGGCAGCATGTTCACCAGTGTGGTCTTGCCGCTGCCGGAACGGCCCACCAGGGCCACCGTCTCACCCGGGCGAATGTGCAGGTCGATGCCGCGCAGGACGTCGCCCTTGTCCGCGTCGTAGGAAAAGTGCACGTCGCGGAACTGGATGTCGCCCCGGGCCCGCCGGATGCGCAGCTCCCCCCGGTCGCGTTCGAGGTCCGAATCCAGCAGGGCGAAGATGCTCTGACCGGCGGCGATCCCCTTCTGCAGCATCTCGTTGACGTTGGTGAGCCGGCGGATCGGGGTGAGCAGCAGCAGCAGCGCGGTGATGAAGGACACGAAGGTGCCCACGGTAACGGTTTCCAGCACGGGCTCCAGCGTCGCCAGCCAGACGATCAGGGCCAGCGCCAGGGCCACGAAGAACTGCACCAGGGGAAGGTGCATGGCGTGGGTGAACGCCATCTTCATGTGCAGGCGCCGGTTGTTTTCGTTGATGTCCTCGAAACGGTCCCGCTCATAGGCCTCGCCGCCGAAGATCTTCACCACCCGGTTGCCCTCGATCACCTCCTGCACCACCTGCGTGACGTCGCCCATGTTGTGCTGGATGCGGTGGCTGATGCGCCGGAAGCGCCGGGTCACCTGACTCACCAGCAGGGCGACCATGGGCGCGATGATCAGCACCGCCAGGGTGAGCATCCAGTTGAGATAGAACATCCAGCCCAGCAGCCCGAGGATCGTGAGGGTATCGCGGATGAGAATCGAGACACTGTCGGTGGCCGCTCGTGCCACCTGTTCCACGTTGTACGACAGGCGCGAGATGAGCTGTCCGGATGAGGAGCCGTCGTAATAGCGTACCGGCAGACCCAGCAGGTGGTGGAACATGGCGCCACGCAGTTCCTTGACCACCATGCGGCCCACGTACTTCATGGTGTATACGGCCGTGAACTCCGCGACACCCCGCAGGGCGAAGATGCCGATCAGCGCCAGGGGCACCCACTTGATGGCGGCCGGATCCCGGGCCACGAAACTGTCGTCCATGAGCGGACGCATGAGCGCCGCGAAGCCGGTCTCCGTGGCGGCCACCACGATCATCGTCACCACGGAAAGGGCGAGCACCGGCCAGTAGCGTAGCGAGTACCCCAGCAGGCGCCGGTATACCTGGACGCCCGTGTACTGTTCAGGTTCACGGGTCATGGGCGGGGCACTAATCGCCGTCGCGATCGGGGGTGGTCGCGATCGACAGGCGCGAGAAACCCAGGCGCGCGGCCACATCCATCGCCGTCACCACCGATTGGTGAGGCGTGCGCCCGTCAGCGCGCACGATCAGGGGCAGCGATGAATCGCCTTCGGACACCCGGGTCAGGGCGGCCTCCAGGGTTGCGGGCCGGGTGTTCACCAGTTCCTGGCCGTTGACGAAGAAACGACCCTGCGCGTCGATGGCCAGCTCGATGATCTCACGGCGCTGCTCTTCCTGGGCCGCGTCCGCCTTGGGCAGGTCGATGAGCAGTTCCGCATGACGTTCGAAGGTGGTGGAGACCATGAAGAAGATCAGCATCAGGAACACCACATCGATCAGCGGCGTGAGGTTGATGCCCACCTCTTCGGGTTGTCGCGGCCGGAAGTTCACGCGCCGGAGACCTCGCGCTCGCCGTGAACGACCTCCACCAGCTTGATGGATTCCATTTCCATCTCCAGCACGAGTTCATCCACCCGGCCCCGGAAGTAGCGATGGAAGATCAGGGCCGGCACCGCCACCGAGATGCCCGCGGCCGTGGTGATCAGGGCCTGGGAGATTCCCCCGGCCAGTTCACCGGGACTGCCCACCCCCACATCGGTGATCACCGAGAACACCTGGATCATGCCCACCACGGTCCCCAGCAGACCCAGCAACGGCGTGATGGCGGCAATGGTGCCCAGGGTGTTGAGGAATCGCTCCAGGTCGTGGGCCACGTGCCGGCCGGTCTCTTCGATGGCCTCCTTCATCAC
>SKOF01000150.1 GCA_007120155.1 Thioalkalivibrio sp.
CGGCAGGTGGCGGAATGGCTGAAAAGCAGTGGCTAGTCTCAAGTCTCAAGTGGCAAGGAACACCACCCTCACCCCGGCCCTCTCCCTGAAGGAGAGGGAGAACGGCCTTCGATCTTCCTTGCCACTTGAGACTTGAGACTAGCCACTGCTTTTATGGATTATTACGCCGTCATCGGCCACCCCATCGGCCACAGCAAGTCGCCCCGCATCCACGCGCTGTTTGCCGAGCAGACCGGGCAGGTGCTGCGCTACGAGGCGGTGCTGGCGCCGCTGGACGGGTTTGCGCGCACCGTGCGTGACCTGGTGGCGCAGGGCTATCGGGGCTTCAACGTCACGGTGCCCTTCAAGGGCGAGGCCTTTGCGTTGGCCGACGAACTGACCGACCGTGCGCAGCGCGCGGGCGCGGTGAACACTCTCAAGGTGGAGGACGACGGGCGGTTGCTGGGCGAGAACACCGACGGGGCGGGGCTGGTGACCGATCTGACCCGCAACCTGGGGATGGATCTGCGGGGCCGGCAGATCATCATGCTGGGGGCGGGCGGCGCGGCGCGCGGCGTGCTGGCGCCCCTGCTGGCCCAGGCCCCGGCTGCATTGCACATCGCCAACCGCACCGGCAGCCGGGCGGAGGAACTGGCCCGGGATTTCGCGGACCTTGGGCCGGTTACCGGCGGCGATCTGGACAGCCTGCAAGGCCGGCGCGCCCACCTGGTCATCAACGCCACGTCGGCCGGCCTGAATGATCAGGTGCCGCCGTTGCCCGACGGCCTGTTGTATCCGGACGCGGACTGCTATGACATGATGTACGGCGACCGGCCCACGCCCTTTCTGCGCTGGGCCGCGCGCCACGGCGCGGCACGCACAGCCGATGGCCTCGGCATGCTGGTCGAGCAGGCGGCGGAGTCTTTCGCCCTGTGGCGGGGGGTCCGGCCGCGGACGGCGCCCGTGATCCGGGCCCTGAGGCCCGTTCAGCCCTGATTCAGTCAACCGAGGCATCATGAAATTCAAGATTCAAGATTCAAGATTCAAGATTCAAGATTCAAGATTCAAGGCTGGAAATGCGGACTTCATTGGCTTGGGGCACGCACCCTTGAACATTGAACGTTGAACGTTGAATTTTGAATCGCCTTTCCCGGAGATCGCCATGAACAAGCCGCTTCTCACGCTTCTGCTGGCCGGTATCGTCGGCTTCACAGGCTGCACCACGCTCGATCCCTACACCGGCGAGGAACGCACCAGCCGCGCCACCCAGGGGGCGCTGATCGGTGCCGCCGCCGGCGCGGTGATCGGCAATGTCACCGGCCGTCGCGATCGCACCAAGCGTGCCATGATCGGCGCCGGCATCGGCGCGCTGGCCGGCGCCGCGGTGGGCAATTACATGGATCAGCAGGAGGCGGAACTGCGCCGGGAACTGGAAGGCACGGGCGTGAGCGTCACCCGCGACGGCGACCACCTGATCCTCAATATGCCGGGTAACGTGACCTTCGACGTGAACCGGGACGAGGTGAAATCGGAGTTCTACGAAGTGCTCAACTCCGTGGCCCTGGTGGTGAAGAAGTATGACAAGACCGCCATCGAGGTGGCCGGGCACACCGACAGCACGGGCACCGTGGAACACAACATGGGCCTCTCTCAGCGTCGGGCCGATAGCGTGGCCCGCTACCTGGCGGGCCAGGGCATCCAGCCCGTGCGCATCGACACCATCGGCTTCGGGCCCCACCGGCCCGTCGCCGACAACAGCACCGTCGAGGGGCGCGCCCTCAACCGGAGGGTGGAACTGACCCTCATTCCGCTGACCTGAGATCCGGCCGGAAGGCGTGAGGTGTCAGGCGAAAGGGGTGCGCCCGTGCCGGCGCGCGATCCCTCCACCCCTCGCCTGATGCCTGACCTGTCACCCCTCACCCCTCACCCCTCACCCCTCACCCCTTCCCGGGTCCGGGCACTCGACGGTCCCGGGGAACATTGTCTATCCTCGGACGAAACAGCCATTCGATTCGAGGATCCCTCCCATGGACCGCAGGACCCTGCATGGCGTGGTGATCGAATGCGTCACCGGCGACATCGTGCGCCAGTCGGACATGGACGCCATCGTGAATGCAGCCAATGCCCAACTGCGCCCGGGCGGCGGTGTCGCCGGGGCGATCCATCGTGCGGCCGGTCCGGGCCTCGATGAGGAGTGCCGCGAGTTCGCGCCCATCGAACCGGGCGAGGCGGTGATCACCAGCGGGCAGCAGCTCCCGAACCGCTTCGTGATCCATTGCCTGGGCCCCGTCTACGGGCGGGACGAGCCTTCGGACAGGTTGCTGGCCTCCTGCTACCGCAATGCCCTGCGCCTGGCCGACCAGGCGGACATCGGGGCGCTCGCGTTTCCGGCGATCTCCACCGGCGCATTCGGTTTTCCCATGGACGCCGCCGCCCGCATCGCGATCGGCACCGTTGCCGACGAGGCCTCGAAACTGCGCTCCGTCCGCCACGTGCGCTTTGTCCTTCACGATCCGGAGGATCAGGCGCTCCACGTTCGGGTGCTCCAGGAACTCCTCGAGTAACGGGACGACCGCGACCGGCAGACGCGGAGAATCCGGTCATGCGCCGGGTGCGCAAGGATGCTGTTGCACCACGAAGGACACGAAAAAGAAGAAAGTTGCTCTATCCTGGAAAAGCTTGTTCATGACCGTAGGTTGGGGTGAGCGAAGCGAACCCCAACAGCTGTGCTTGGTTCAGACGCCGCATGTTGGGGTTCGCTTCGCTCACCCCAACCTACAAGCGCTTCGTCAAGGTCTTTACAAGCCGTTCCCTCGGGCGCCAGATCAGCCAGCCGAATGGCGGTTCTTCAGACGAACATAGTGCTCGGCGGAGTAGCGCAGGTATTCGCGTTCGCGGTCGGTGAGTTCCCGCACCCGGCGGGCCGGGCTGCCCTGCCACAGGTATCCGCCCTCCAGCCGCTTGTCGGGTGTGACCAGGCTGCCGGCCCCCAGCAGGGTGCCCGGTTCGATCACCGCGCCGTCCATGACCACGCTGCCCATGCCGATCAGACAGCGGTCGCCGATGGTGCAGGCATGCAGCACCACCTTGTGCCCCACGGTCACGTCATCACCCACCGTGAGCGGCAGGCCGCCGGGCATGAACCGGCTGTCGTGGGTGACATGCAGCACCGAGCCGTCCTGGATATTGGTGCGTGCCCCGATCTCGATGCGCTGGATGTCCCCCCGCACCACCGTCATCGGCCACACGGAGCTGTCCGCACCGATGGCCACGTCCCCGATCACCAGCGCCGTCTCATCCACCCACGCGCCAGGCGCAATGTGAGGCGCATGACCTTCGAAGTCACGAATCATGAGATTTTCCTTGCCACTTGAGACATGCCACTTGCCACTGCCTTACCTCATGGTTACCAGCTCTTCCGCGCTGGTGGGATGCAGCGCCACCGTATCATCCAGGTCCTGCTTGGTTGCGCCCATGCGAATGGCCACGGCGAAACCCTGGAGCATCTCGTCGGCGCCGGGGCCGATGATGTGCGCGCCCACCACTCTGTCCTTTGCCCCCACGGTGACCAGCTTCATGGCGGTCATCACCTTGTGCTCAGTCAAGGCGTGAAACATGCCGGTGAAGCGGGTCGTGTAGACCTTTACTGCTTCGCCGTGAGTGTCGCGGGCCTCGTCCTCGGTCAGCCCCACGGTGCCGATGGGCGGGTGGCTGAACACCACGCTGGGGATGTTCTCGTAGACGAGCCGCCGCTCGGGCTGTCCGCCGAACAGGCGGTCCGCCAGCCGGCGCCCGGCGGCGATGGCCACGGGCGTCAGCGCAGGCCCGCCGGTGACATCGCCGATGGCGTAGACGCCTGCGACATTGGTGTTCTGAAATCCGTCCACCGGGATGAAGCCGTCCCCGTCCCGGATGACGCCCGCCGCGTCCAGGCCCAGGTCCGCGGTGTTGGGCCCGCGCCCAACGGCCCAGATCACCGCGTCGTACTCACCGCCGCTTTCCGCCTGTTCGCATGCCACGCTGATGCCGCCCGCGGTCCGCGTCAGGCCGGTGATGGCCGTGCGGGGCAGGACGTTCACGCCGTCGGCGAGCATCTGTTCCATGAGCGTGTCGCGCAGCATGGGGTCGAAGCTGCGCAGAAAGGTCTCGCGACGCAGGTACATGCTCACCCGGGCGCCCAGGGCATTGAGCATCCCGGCCAGTTCCACGGCGATGTACCCGGCGCCGATCACCGCCACCCGTTCGGGCCGGTGCTCCAGGGCGAAGAAGCCGTCCGAGTCGATGCCCAGTGCGGCGCCCGGCACGTCCGGGATCACCGGCCGACCGCCCACGCCGATGACCACGTGATCGGCACTGATGCGGCGCCCGTCCACGTCCAGGGTCCGCGGCTCCACGAAGCGGGCGTGACCCGGGATCTCGGCCACGTCGGAGTCCTCCAGGTAGGTGTGATACCAGGTGTTGATGCCGCTGATGTAGGCCTCGCGCCTGCGCACCAGTTCCGCCCAGTCGAAGGCTCCGACCCGAAGGTCGAAACCGTAATCCGGCGCGTCGCGCAGACGATGCGCCAGGTCCGCGCCGTACCACATGATCTTCTTGGGCACGCAGCCCACGTTTACACAGGTCCCGCCCAGACGCCCGGACTCCACCACCGCGCAGCGTGCGCCGTAACGGGCGGCGCGCTCGGCCACCGACAGGCCGCCGCTGCCGCCGCCGATGGCGATCAGGTCATAGTGTTCGGACATGGTCTCTCCTCAACCGGAAGGTTTCGTTTGGTACACTCTACGGCCCCTGCGACCGGAAGCGAAAGTCCATGCCCCCCGCCCTCGAACGGCTCAAGGCCTATGCCCTGCTGGTGCGGCTGCACCGCCCCATCGGCATCTACCTGTTGCTGTGGCCGGCGCTCTGGGCATTGTGGGTGGCCGCCGAAGGCTGGCCGCGGCCGGACGTGCTGCTGATCTTCATCGCGGGTGTGGTGCTCATGCGCTCGGCCGGCTGCGCCATCAACGACTACGCCGACCGCCACATCGATCCTCATGTGGCCCGTACCCGCGAACGGCCCATCGCCTCGGGGCTCGTCTCCCCCCGGGAGGCGCTGGCGGTATTCGTCGTGCTCTGCCTGCTGGCCTTCGTGCTGGTGCTGTTCCTCAACCGGCTGACCATCCTGCTGTCCCTGGTGGCGGTGGTGCTGGCGGGCAGCTATCCGTTCATGAAGCGCCTGCACCACCTCCCCCAGGTGCATCTCGGGGCGGCCTTCGGTTGGGCCGTGCCCATGGCCTTTGCCGCCCAGACCGGCGAATTTCCGCCACCCGTGGCCTGGCTGATATTCATCGCCGCGGTATTGTGGGCCACGGTCTACGACACCTTCTACGCCATGGCCGATCGCGAGGATGACCTGCGCCTGGGGGTCAAATCCAGCGCCATCCTGTTCGGTGAGGCGGACCGCATGATCACCGGCATCCTGCAGCTACTGCTCCTGTGGAGCCTGTGGCTGGTGGGCCGCGAGGCCGGGCTGGGCCTGTGGTACTGGCTCGGGCTTGCCGTCGCCGCCTGCTTCGCCCTCTACCAGCAGTACCTGATCGTCGAGCGCCGGCCCGCCGCGTGCTTCCGGGCGTTTCTCAACAACCACTGGTTCGGCGCGGCGGTGTTTGCAGGCGTGTTCCTGGACTACCTTTTGAAGTGAGAAGTGTGAATTGGGAAGTAGGAAAAAGACCTCAATTCGCACTTCCCAATTCACACTTCCGACTTCATTTCCTACTTCCCAATTCACACTTCCCACTTTGGCGCGGGCGTAGAACCTACGCCCGCGCCAAGACCCACACCTCCACCCGCCCCACGCCGGCCCGCCTGAGCAGGCGGGCGATCTCGCCCGCCGTCGAGCCGGTGGTCATGACATCGTCCACCAGGGCCACGCGTTCGGGCGGGGCGCAGGCAAGGGCGGGCGACAGGGCGAAGGCCTGGCGCACGTTGTTGCGGCGTTCCCGGCCGCGCAGGCCCTGCTGGGATGGGGTGGGGACCACGCGCCGGATCAGGGCCGGGGCCACCGGCACCCCCAGGCGTTGGCCCAGGGGGCGGGCCAGTTCCAGGGCCTGATTGAATCCCCGCTCGCGCAGGCGCGCGGGATGCAGCGGCACCGGCAGGATCAGTTCTGGCAGGGGGTCCGGGACGGACAGGGTGTCGGCCCACAGGCTGCCCAGCAGACGGCCATGGGCCAGACGCCCCCGGTACTTGAGGCCGGCGATGAGGCGGTCCACGGGCGGCGCATAGTGAAACAGGGCACGGGTGGGGTCGAAGGCCGGTGGGCGCCGCAGGCAGGTACCGCACAGGGGGCCGGCGCCGTCGGGCAGCCGGCGGGCACAGGCGGCGCAGCCGTGCCGGAACCAGGGTAATTCGGATCGGCACGGCGCACACAGGTCCAGATCTCCGTGGCCCGGCGCCCGGCACACCAGGCACACGGGCGGGTAGAGCGCCCGCACCAGTGCCTTCGTCAGCCGGCCCGTGATCCGTACCGCGGCTCCGGGCGCCTTCCCTGTCACCTTCATCGGCCTTCCTGTATATTGGCCCGTCCCGATGGCAACACACTGTATCACTGCGCCATTTCATGTCGAAGCCTGAACCGAGGATCGTGCCGGCGCGATCGGCCCGTACGGCGGCCAAGTTGTTCAATTACGGCAATATCCTGGCCGTCCTGATGCCGTTTCCGCTGATCATCTTCTGGTTCGGGGCGTCCATGTTCGTCTATGCCATGAACCGGCATCACCCCAACGAGCGCGTGGGTCATTACACCCAGCAGGCCGCCTACCGCTTCTACGGGATCGTGGGCGCGCTGATCGTGGTGGGCACGTTCTTCCCCCCCCGGGTAAGCTACTTTCTCACCTACTGGGCGCTCACCGCGGCCGTGCTGATACCGTGGTCCATCATCGACATCATTCGCATCAACCGGGAAGAATGGCACGATGTGACCATCCCCGAGGAGTAATGGCATGAGCGACATCCGTCACGACTGGCAGGTGGAGGAAATCCTGTCGATGATGGGACGGCCCTTCAACGACCTGCTGTTCGCGGCCCACGCGGTGCACCGGGCACATTTCGATCCCAACGCCGTGCAGGTGAGCACCCTGCTGTCCATCAAGACCGGCGCCTGCCCCGAGGACTGCGGCTACTGCCCCCAGAGCGCCCACCATGACGTAGAACTGGAGCGCGAGCGCCTGCTGCCGCTCGACGAGGTCATGGAGGCCGCGCACAACGCGAAGGCCCACGGCGCGAGCCGCTTCTGCATGGGTGCCGCGTGGCGCAACCCCACGGACACCAATCTGGAACGGGTGGTCGAGATGGTGGAAGGGGTCAAGTCCCTGGGGCTCGAGACCTGCATGACTCTCGGGATGCTTACCGGGGCCCAGGCAGCCCGGCTGCGGGAGGCCGGACTCGATTACTACAACCACAATCTGGACACCTCGCCGGAGTTCTACGGCCAGGTCATCACCACCCGCACCTACCGGGACCGGCTGGAGACCCTGGCGCACGTGCGTGATGCCGGCATCAACGTGTGCTCGGGCGGGATCCTGGGCATGGGGGAGTCCCGGCACGACCGGGCGCGCCTGCTGCAGCAGCTGGCCAACCTGCCGAAACACCCGGAATCGGTGCCCATCAACAACCTGGTGCGGGTGGAGGGTACGCCGCTGGCCGGCACCGAGCCCCTGGACCCGTTCGAGTTCGCACGCACCATCGCCTGCGCGCGCATCATGATGCCTGCCTCCCACGTGCGTCTGTCCGCCGGACGCACCGGGATGACCGATGAACTCCAGGCGCTGTGTTTCTTCGCCGGGGCGAACTCCATCTTCTACGGGGACACGCTGCTCACCACCCCGAACCCGGCGGAGAACCACGACCGGCAGCTGTTCGAGCGTCTGGGCCTCCATCCCATGGAGGCGGGCGACGAAGGTGCCTCATGCGAGAACTGCGGCGGCGTGGATATCCACGCCGCGTAGGCCCGATCGCGGTGTCGCATCCGGGCCGCGAACGATGAAGTTCGAAGGTGGAAGGATGAACAACCGGCCCGCCATCCCATGAGCGGTTTCACCGACCATTTCGCTGCCGTCTCCGATGGCTACCGGCGCCATCGGCCCGGCTACCCGCCTGAACTGTTTGCCTGGCTTGCCGACCGCGCGCCTCACCGGCGGCTGGCTTGGGACTGCGCCACGGGCACCGGACAGGCGGCGCGGGAACTGGCCCGCCACTTCGACCGGGTCGAGGCCACCGACGCCTCGGCGGCGCAGATCCGCAAGGCACGGCCGTGCGACGGCGTGGTGTTCCGGGTGGCGCCGTCCGAGGCTGGGGGTCTCGGAGATCACAGCGTGTCCCTGGTCACGGTCGCCCAGGCACTGCACTGGTTTAATGTCGAGGCGTTCTACGGGGAAGTGCGGCGGGTCCTTTCCGCCGGCGGGCTGATCGCCGTGTGGAGCTATGGTCTTGTCCGCACCGGCGAGCCGGCCATCGACGCGTCGCTGGCGGCGTTCCACGACACGGAGCTGGGGTCCTACTGGCCGCCGCAACGCCGCCATGTGGTCAACGGCTACCGCGACCTTCCCTTTCCCTTCGACACACTGGACACCCCCGGCTTCACCATGCAACGCCATTGGAACCTGGAACAACTCACGGGCTACCTGGGCACCTGGTCCGCCGTGGCCCGGTGTCGCGAGGCCACCGGCACGGAGCCCCTGGATGCGCTTCGCCGGCGGCTCGCGCCCCTCTGGGAGGACCCGGCCGCCGTACGCGCGGTGCGCTGGCCTCTGACCCTGCGCGTGGGCCGGGCGGGCTCCGGCCCTTCCCATGCGTGATCTGGCGGCGGAACTTGAAGAGCGGCGCGCGCGCGGGCTGTACCGCAGCCGGCGCATCCTGGAGGGTGTCCAGAAACCGGTACAGGTGGTGGACGGACGCAAGGTCGTGGCGTTCTGCTCCAACGACTATCTGGGGCTGGCCGGTCATGCGAAGGTGGTCGCCGCCTTTCGCCATGCGGCCGGCACCTACGGCGTCGGCGCGGGCGCCGCGCACCTGGTCAACGGTCACACCCGGGCGCACCACCAGCTGGAAGAGGAACTGGCCGCCTTCACGAACCGTGAGCGGGCGTTGCTGTTCTCCACCGGGTACATGGCCAACATGGGCGTGGCCCAGGCCCTGGCGGGCCGGGGTGATCATGTCCTGGAAGACCGGCTCAACCATGCGTCCCTGATTGATGCGGGGCTGGTCTGCGGGGCTCGCTTCCAGCGTTACCGCCACGCCACGGGCGTGGACCTGGCCCAGCGCCTGGCGACCCTGGAGGCCACCGGCGAGCGGCTGGTGCTCACCGATGGCGTGTTCAGCATGGATGGCGATCTCGCCCCGTTGCCGGAGCTGTCCCGCATCGCCGCCGCGCACAACGCATGGCTCATGGTGGATGACGCCCACGGCCTGGGCGTGCTGGGCGCCAGCGGCGCCGGCAGTCTGGAGCACTTCGGCCTGGACGCACGGGATGTGCCCATTCTCATGGGCACCCTCGGCAAGGCCTTCGGCACCGCCGGTGCCTTCGTGGCGGGCAGCGAGGCGCTCATCGAGACCCTGATTCAGTCGGCACGCACCTACGTCTATACCACGGCCATGCCCGCCGCCCTGGCGGAGGCCACCCGGGCCAGCCTGCAGATCGTGCGCACCGACGGCAAGCGCCGGGAGAAGCTGGCGGCGCTGGTGGCGCGATTCCGCGAGGGCGCGGGCCAGATCGGGCTCAGGCTCATGGAGAGCCCCACGCCCATCCAGCCCGTGCTGGTGGGCGACAGCGCCCGCGCCGTGCGAATGAGCGAACGGCTGTTGGAGCAGGGCATGCTGGTGCCCGCCATCCGCCCGCCCACGGTGCCCGAGGGCACGGCGCGTCTGCGTGTGACCCTGAGTGCCGCACACACGAAACCCCAGGTGGACCGGCTGCTGGAGGCCCTGGAAGCGGCGCAGGGTGCCGAGGCGCCCGCTTGAGACGCGGGCCGGGCATCGTTCACATCATTCGTTCGGCCAGATCCTTCGCCGCTTCGGTGCCTTCGCGGCGCAGACCCTCGGCCACGCCTGCCCGGTCTGCCGCGGAGCGGTTCTGGCTCAGCTTGTACTTGCCGAGCAGCCGGGTCAGGGGGATCTCGATTCCCACCACGCCTTTGGTCATCCGCAGCAGGTAGTCGGCCGGCGCGTCAGACAACTGCCACGCCGGGTTTCGGCCCGACTCATGCCGACGGGTCAGCTGTTCCAGGTGGCTGCGCAGCCACGCGCGATCCTGGATCACTTGCAACGCGCCGTAGGCGTGCACGACCATGTAGTTCCAGGTAGGCACTGCCCGTTGCGTTTCCTGCTTACCCGGATACCAGTTCGGGGAGACATAGGCGTCCGGCCCCTGAAAGATCACCAGGGCCTCGGTGCCCGGGTCGGCTTCGCGCCAGAGCGCATTGGCGCGTGCCACATGGCATTGAAGTGTGCCGCGGGGTCCCTGGGCGGCATCCAGGATGAAGGGCAGATGGTTGGCCTCGATCCCGGCCGGCCCGAAGGTGACCAGCGTACCGAAGGGGCGTTGACTGATTAGGTTGTGAAGGACATCCGCGCGGGATTCCTCGAAGTGCGCCGGGATGTGCATGCAGGTCTCCGTTGGTGCGTCATCGTGTCGAACCGGATGAATCCGGAAGGTACCCCACCGGGTCCAGAGGGGAAACAGTTTCAACCGAATGGGCCCGCACGGCCCGTCTTGATTCCTCCGCACGGGGCGTCTAGGGTAAAAAAAAGACCATCTAGAGCGCCTGCTGTTCCGGGGTTCTCGGCCTTGCATGTCCTGCGGGGCGGTTGGCAGCCTTTTCGGGGAACCACGGTTTCCCGTGCACGCCATTGGAGAGTTGCTTGATCCCTTCGAGCCTGCAGCACCGCTCAATCTGCCGCCATGCCCGCACCCTCTGGCTGCTGGTCCTCGTGGTGTCGTTCCCCGGGGTGCTGCACGCCGGTTCCCATGCACCGGAAATCAGCGCCTCCCCGGACCTTGCCCGCGCCGGGTACTTCCATCTGCGCTGGGCTCTGAACGATGTGGATGTTGACCACTACACGGTGGAAGAGGCCGCCGATCCGGACTTCACCGATCCCGCAGTGCTCTACGAAGGCGCCGACCGCGCCACCGTGATCAGTGGCCGCAGTGACGGCACCTTCCACTTCCGCGTGCGCGCAAGCCTGGCCGACGGCAGCGAATCCGGGTGGAGCGATACGCAGACCGTGGAGGTCGCCCATCATCCCCTGGCCCAGGCCATCGGGTTGTTCATCCTGGGCGGACTGGTCTTTCTGGCCACGACTGGCCTCATCGTCGCCGGGACGTCTGCCGGCCGCCGTGCGGCGGGGGGCGCGTGATGCGGGCCGGGGTGCGGCCAGTGCCTGAACCCGCCGGGCGGACGCCGGGGCGGTCCGCATGAGGGTCCAGGAAACCGCAGTCCTGGATCCGGGCCTGGCCTGGCTCCTGATCGGGATCTTCACGCTGATCTATGTCGGCTTCGGCATCTGGTTCGGCCGCCGCGACAAGGAACTGGACCAGTTCGTGCTGGCCGGGCGCAAGGTGGGTCTGGCCGTGGGCACGGCCACCGCCATGGCCACATGGGTCACCAGCAACACCACCATGATGGCCCCGCAACTGGCCTACCAGATAGGCATCTGGGGCATGATCGGCTATGCCTTCGGCTCCGTGGGCCTGCTGCTGTTCGCTCCGCTCGCCAAGCGCATCCGCACCCTCATGCCCTACGGCTACACCAGCGGCGACTTCGTGCGCCTGCGCTACGGCAACCTGGGTTGGCGGGTGTTTCTCGCCATCTCGGTGTTCTACAGCTTCGGCTGGCTGGTGAGCCTCGGCATGGCCGGCGGCGTGCTGATCCACGCGCTGTCCGGCATCCCGTACTGGCAGGGCATGACAGTGATCCTCGCCGCATGTGTCTCCTACACGCTGATCGGCGGGTTCCGGGCGGTCATCGGAACAGACTTCATACAGTCCATCCTGATCCTCATCGGCCTGGTGGTGCTCGCCTGGCTCGTCATCGGCGGCGTGGGTTTCGACGAGATCCACGTGAGCCTGGAGCTGGAGCGCCCGGAACTGCTGAACCTGCTCATGCCGGCGGCCATCATGTTCCTGTTCAACAACCTGCTGTTCGGGATGGGGGAGATCTTCCATTCCAACGTCTGGTGGACACGCGCGTACTCCTTCCGGGAGGGCGTAGGCATGTGGGCGTACCTGCTGGCCGGTATCTTCTGGCTGCCTATTCCCATCGTCGCCGGCTTCGTGGCACTGGCCGCCCCGTCTCTGGGCGTGAACATCCCGGCGGCGGACATGGTCGGCCCGATCGTGGCCTCCGAGCTTCTGGGCCTGACCGGTGCGATCATCGTGCTGGTAATGGTGTTCGCGGCACTGGCCTCGAGTCTGGACTCCCTGCTGGCTGCCACCGCGATGCTGGTGGTGCGCGACATCTATCACCGCCATTTCCGTCCGCAGTCCTCCGCCCAGCACCTGCGCACGGCCACCAAGGTTACGATCCTGCTGCTGGGCGTGATCACCTGGCTGCTGTGCCTGCCGCGCATCACCACGCTGGCGGAGTTGCTACATTTCACCGGCGCGTTCGTTGCCAGCACCATCTGGCCCATCGCCGCCGGGTTGTACTGGCGGCGCACCAACCGCCTGGGGGCGACGGCCGCCATGGCGCTGGGCAGCGCCGCGGGCATCACCGCGTACTTTCAGATCGGTTTCTACGTGGCCGCGCTGGTGGGTGCGGCCGTGTCCATGGTGATCGTGCTGGTCACCACCTGGCTCCGGCCCCAGGACTTCGACTGGGAACACCTCAGGGAGCCGCCCCCCGATGATCACTGAGAGGAGTTGAACGCCATGGCTTCCGTCGGATTTCTCGGCTTGCTCGTGACCGCGGCCACCGTGCTGACCACACTCGCGATGTTCGTCCTGCTCGGGCTGCTGGTGCGGGATTGGGTGAAGGGCACCTTGTGGTGAGATTTCGTCGCCGGGCGTCAGCGGGCGGAAACCCCTCCGGTCAACGACGGTGCAGCCATCCGGTTTGCGGACATCGGATGTGTCCTTCCCCTGTAGGGGCCCGGTCCTCCGGGTGATCCCGCCGGGGCCGGCCGATCGCCCGGAGGACCGGGCTCCTACAGGAGCAGATCGAAACGCCTTTGACGTCGATGCAGTATCGGCCCTAATGCACATAAGACCGGCCGACTCAATCTGAACCCTGAATCCTCCCCCGGCCTAATCCCAGTCCATCACATCCAGCACCAGCTGCACGTCCTCCAGGTATCTGCGGGCCGGGCGCGGCAGTTCGATCACGTAGCGCGCGCGTACCCCGTCCGGCGGGGTTTCCTCCGCCGGGTCACGCATGATGGTGTCGGTATTCTGCCAGCGATAGGTGAAGGGCTTGTCCGCCGTCTCGTCTCCCAGCGCCAGCTCCAGTCGATCGTCCAGGAAGTGATCGCCCTCGAAGCGGGAATTGCTGAACCGCCGCTCGCGTTCGTAATGGGGCTTGATCGCCAGGTCCACCACCCAGCGTGAGTAGGCGTCCCCCGAGGCGGCGCGGTGCTCGCGCCGGTGGTCCCTGTACGCGAACAGGTAGCCGGTGTAGAGGACACGGTCCCGGCTGCCTTCGGGCTCGTAGTGATCGCCCGCCGCTGAGAGGGGCATCTGTTCGGCGGTGAACTCGCGCTCGTTGCGCATGTCCAGGTATCCGGCGATGCCCCGGATGGCGATGCCCACCTCGATGGTCAGGTAGCGCAGCACATCGCGCCGATCGGTGCCGGGCAGGCGGCCGGACACATGACCGAAACGCAGCCGCGCCTGGAAGGACGCGTTGCCGAACAGGAAGCGGCGCAGGTTCTGATAGCCTTCCTCGCTGTTGACGATGCCGAGCGGGCCGGAATGGGCGCGATGCACGTAGGCCCGGGGCCCGCTGTAGACATAGGCGTTCTCGGTGAGCACCAGGCCGTCGCTCTTGGCGCCCACCGC
>SKOF01000303.1 GCA_007120155.1 Thioalkalivibrio sp.
AGAGCGCCATTGCCAATCGTCGCGCCGGCCGCGGAACCAGCACGCCGCTGGACATTCCGGGACTGGATGATCGTCTCAACGTCAATCTGCCGGTGGCCAGCCCGGCCGGCAGCCTGGGTTTCAGCATCCTGGCGGCGGATTACCTGCTTGATCTTGAGTTGAGCGCGCTGGAGACCGAAGGGCGCGGTGAAGTGATTTCCTCGCCGCGTCTGATTGCCGCCAACCAGCAGCAGGCCTTCATCCAGCAGGGTGTGGAAATTCCATTCGAGTCGGTACAGGGCGGCACCACCGCCGGGGCGGTCAACGTGGAGTTCAAGGAAGCCGTGCTGGAGCTCAGGGTTCGTCCGCTGATTACGCCGGACAACCGGGTGCAGCTGGACCTGCAGATCAAGCAGGACACCGTGGGTGAGATCTTCGAAACCGGTCGGGGTGGCTCGGTGCCGTCGATCGACACGCGTGAAATGGCGACCAATGTGCTGGTCGACAACGGCCAGACCGTGGTGCTGGGCGGAATCTATCAGGAAGAGCGCAATTTCACCACGACCCGAGTTCCGGTCCTGGGCGACGTCCCTGTCATGGGCCATCTGTTTCGTAGGAGGGGTACCGACGATCAGAAGCGGGAGTTGCTGATCTTTGTCACGCCCACCATCCTCGACGACCGTGTCGTGCTGGACTGAAACTCTGCGGAGCCCAACTGAATGAATCCCAACTTCCAATCCAACCAGGTCCCTTTCATGAAAACCGCGCAATGGCTGGTTGCCTGCATGGCCATCATCGTGCTGACTGCCTGCGGCGGCGGCTCATCCGGTTCGTTCGATGCTGGTCGAGAGGGCCGCATATCGATCACCCCGCTACAAGCTTCAATAGAAGCTGCCGCTTTCGAATGTCGTCCCTCAGCCCAGGTCAACGTCCGACTCGTGAATGCGAACGGAACCTCTGTGGCGGATGGGACCGTTGTATCGCTCAGCAGTTCGAACAGCGCCAGCGGCACCGTTGATTCGCTACAGGGCGACTCGCCGGGCGGCTCTGCAACGGCGCCCACGTCTGGCGGAACCGCGCAGTTCCGCTTTTTTAGCGGCACACAGCCCGGGCCGGTGACATTGACGGCATCGGCTACCAATCCTTCGGGAGTCGGGACCGTCACGGCCACGCAGGTGATTACGGTAATCCCAAGTTCCTGCCAAGAGCCGCAGCCGCGTCTATTGATACTCGGCGATAGGACTATGCCCACCAACCCTGCGGGCGTACCGATCTTCCTGGGATCGCCCTACATCAATGAGTTGACCGTGCGCTACACTGGCCCGGACGGCAACGCCGGCGTGGTCGAGGGCGGCGAGATCGCGGTGGCTGTTTCTCCGGTCAACCGGGGCGCCTTTTCCACGCTGGACGATCCGGCTACTCCCGACGTCAACGAGTTTTTTGTCCTTCTCGGCAGTGGACCGGTCAACATGACCGCTGGCGTCACCACCCTGTTCATCCACAGCTTCGACCGTCCCGGCCCGCTGACCGTTTCGGTCACGGCGCAGGACGCCAACACCGGCGAGCGGTTCTCGCAGGACTTCATCATCGAAATCGAGGACGGCGCGGCCGATTTCCTGCCGGCTGAGGTGGGTTTCTCCATCTCGCCCGATCCGGTCTATGTGACCGGCTCCGGTGGCGCGACGACCAAGCCCATTGCTCTCAACGTGCTCGATTCGGGCGGCAATCCGGTCCCCAATCCGTCCGTTGACGGCAACGCCTTCAACAATGTGTTGCTGGAGCTCGACGCGCCGCCGGGCAGCGGCGCCAGATTGACGGGAACCGGCGCCAATGGACCGGTTTCGGGCACCTCGATCTCAGTTCGAACCGTCAACGGCATCGCCAACTTTGCGCTCAACGCCGGCAGCCTGCCAGGCAGCCATCGCATCATCGCGACCGTCGACCGGGCCGACAACAACGTCGACAACGGGATTCAAGACGCCTTGTCGGCCCAGACCACCGTGCAGGTGGGAGACGGACAGATCTTTGCCGTCCGTCTGGTCAACCCGATCCTGAATGCGATCAACGTGAATCCGACTTCGCCGCTGATCGAGACATCCTTCGAGCCGACCGTGGACCCGATCACGGGTGCCTTTATCCCGCCCAATCCAGACGGCACTTATTCGCTGACGGTCAGCGTCATCGCTACCGACCGAGCCGGCAATCCGCCCTTGCCGGGGCAGCCACTGTCATTCGGCAAGCTGGATGCGCCGGTGTCGAATACCCTGCCGAAGTTCTTTGTCTTGTCGGGGATGGACGGCGACCCCGAAGAAGGCGGGCTGTTGTTTACCGCAGAGAACCCGGCCCAGGGTTTCCTCAACGTCCCCGGGCAGGCCAACGAGGCAGTCGAAGTGGGCGATACGCTGGCGTTGTTTGGCAAGTCAGTGCCCGGAAACCGCGAGCATGAAGCGGCCCGTTTCGTCGCCAGCGTCATTGATAACCGAACGCTTCTGGTCACCGAGCCGTTCAATCCAAATGACGGCACCGGCCAGATTGTGGATGACGGGCCCGTCATTCCATGGGTGATCGGGCGCTCGCAGGTGGGGAATGTCGGGTCAACGGTCAACTTGAATGCCCAGGGCCGCGGCTCGGTCCAGTTGACTTACCCGATCAATTCTCTCGGCAGCCCGCTGGTTCTCTGGTCGCAGGGTTCGCGTCTGGAGAGGAGCGGATCGAAGACCGTCGCCGACGTCGAAAGCCTGGTCTTTCCCGGCGTCGCGCCGCTGATCCTGACTGCATCGCCGTCGGCGGTGCCCGGGAATGCGAGCGCTCCGGTGCTGTTGTGTGTGACGGACGGCCTCCGGGCGCCGATTGAAGGTCTGTTCGTGCGCGGTTCGGTGACCGACGGCACCGCAACCGGCACTCTGGACGGCTCGCCGATGCCGGCGTTCACGGCGCAGGCAACGGGCACGGCGGATTCCGGCTGTGTGGTCACAGAAGTGACGACCTCGGGAATGATTCCCGGGGGCGATCCATCCACCATTACTTTCGCCATCGGCCAGGCGCAGGTCGAGATCGAGGTGGTGCCGCCGGGTGCCGCGCGCTTGCTGGTGGAGCCGTCCACCGTGACCGACAACATCCGCGACGGTTTTCAGCGTCAGGTGACGCTCCGACTGCTTAATCCAGCCGGTGAGCCGATTTCCGGGGTCGGGCTGGTCGGCTCATGTGACGGTGGCGACGGCACCCTCGAGCTGGTTCAGACCCCCGGCGTCACCGGGCCTGACGGTCGAACGAGCGCACAGGTCTTCATCGCCATGGCGGGCTGCGGAGACAGTGCGAACGACGAGTCATTCCCGCGAACCGGCCAATGCACCTTCACCACCAATTCCGGCGAGCCTGTAGGCGTGTTCACCGCGATCGGCCTTGATTTGCGATCGCTGCCACCTGGCGTTGGCCCACTGCCGCCGGCTTTCGAATGCCCGCCGCTTGATCAGGGTGCATTCCGACTGGTGGTGGACGTCCGAGCGCCCGCGGGAACGATCAGCCGCGTGATCAGCGATCCTGAGGGCATTGACTGCGGGGTGTTCCAGGACGGTCAGCTGCTTGAAGAGGCAACCGACTGTATCGCTCAGTTCGATATCAGCGAGGTGGTATTGCAGGCGCCTCTGGGAAGCAGTCCTGTCTGGAGCGGAGACTGTCAGGCTTTACCGGGCTCCGGGCGATTTGCGTCGGTGGACCTGGAAGCCGCGGACTCACCGGCGGTGTGTGCGGTTGATTACAACTGAACCAAGGCGACCCGGCTGATTGGGGCCGGGTCCTTTGAAGATGTTGAGCGCCGGGAGTTTGCGTTTCTCGGAGGCCTGCGATCGGAACAAGCGGCCGATCGCAATGGCGCTGCGGGACCTTCTGCCGCCGCCAGCCCTGGTTCTGGAGATCGGCAGCGGCACCGCGCAACACGCCGTGTACTTCGCCGAGCATCTACCGGGCCTGCGCTGGCAGTGTTCCGACCTGGCCGAAAACCTGTCCGCCATTCAGGCGCGCATCGAGTTCGAAG
>SKOF01000454.1 GCA_007120155.1 Thioalkalivibrio sp.
AGCACCCGGACATCGAAGTGGGCGAGTATGTCGAGGAGCCCATGGAGTCGGTGGATTTCGGCCGAATCGCCGCCCAGACAGCCAAGCAGGTGATCGTGCAGAAGGTGCGCGAGGCCGAGCGCGCCAAAGTGGTGGACGAGTTTCAGGACCGGGTGGGGGAACTGGTCATGGGCACGGTCAAGCGCACCGAGCGCAGCGGCGTATTCCTGGACCTGGGCGGCAATGCAGAGGCCTTCATTCCCCGGGAGGAGATGATTGCCCGGGAGACGGTGCGGGCCAATGACCGCCTGCGCGGTTACCTCAAGGAAGTGCGCACCGAGGTACGCGGTCCCCAGCTGTTCGTGAGTCGCACGGCGCCCGAATTTCTCGTGGAGATGTTCAAGCTCGAGGTGCCCGAGGTGGGCCAGGGGCTCATCGACATCATGGGCGCCGCCCGCGACCCGGGCCTGCGTGCCAAGATCGCGGTGCGGTCCAACGATCCGCGTCTCGATCCCGTGGGTGCCTGCGTCGGCATGCGCGGTTCGCGGGTGCAGTCCGTGTCCAACGAGCTGGCCGGCGAGCGGATCGACATCATCCTCTGGGACGAGAATCCGGCCCAGTTCGTGATCAACGCCATGTCGCCGGCTGAGGTCCTGTCCATCGTCATGGACGAGGATCGCCACAGCATGGATATCGCCGTGGCCGAGGACAAGCTTTCCCAGGCCATCGGCCGGGGCGGGCAGAACATCCGCCTGGCGTCCCAGCTCACGGGCTGGGAGCTGAACGTGATGAACGAGGCGGAGGCCGCCGAAAAGAGTGAGGCGGAGGCCGCCGAGCTTCAGCGCATGTTCCAGGAACAGCTGGACGTGGACGAGGAGGTGGCCGCCATCCTGGTGCAGGAAGGTTTCTCCAGCATCGAGGAGGTGGCCTATGTGCCCACCTCGGAGATTCTGCAGATCGAGGAGTTCGACGAGGATATCGTCGAGGAACTGCGCGCCAGGGCGCGTGATGCGCTTCTCACCAGGGCCATTGCCACCGAGGAAGAGGTCTCCACCGAGCCTGCCGAGGACCTGTTGGGCATGGAGGGCATGGACCGGGAGCTGGCATTCAGGCTGGCGGCCCAGGGGATCTGTACCATGGAGGATCTTGCTGAGCAGGCGGTGGATGACCTGGTGGACATCAGCGGACTGGATCCCGAGAAGGCCGGTGAACTCATCATGACCGCGCGGGCGCCCTGGTTCGAAGACGAGGCGAAGGACGCGTAAGGCCAAGGGACAGGACATATCAAGGGTCGGAGCGCGGCGTCACTGTCATGGGGAGATGTGACGCATGTTTGCTCAGGCACGATCTGCCGCTCCGGCGTGGAAAGTTTGTGGAGGTGATGGAAGATGACCGATGTAACGGTTAAGCAGTTGTCAGAGGTAGTGGGCACCCCCGTGGAGCGGCTCCTGGAGCAGCTCAGCGAGGCGGGTGTCAGCGTCTCGAGCGCCGAACAGATGGTCACCGAGGAGCAGAAGCTTCAGTTGCTGGAGCACCTTCGCAAGAGCCACGGCAAGGCCGCCGGTGGCGAGGGCAAGAAGATCACCCTGCGCCGCAAGAGCACCACGGAACTCAGGGTCACCGGATCTCAGGGACGCTCCAAGACAGTGAGTGTGGAGGTGCGCAAGCGCCGGACCTACGTGAAGCGTGATGAGGCCGAGACGGTAACGGAGCCGGAACCGGTCCCGGAGGTGTCCAGCAGGGCCGCGCAGGTCGCCAAGCAGGTGGAAGAGGAACGCCAGGCTGCAATGGATGCCTCGCGCCGCGCCGAGGAAGAGCGCAAGACCGCAGAGGCGGAACGCAAGGCGGAGCAGGAGCGAAAGGCCGAGGAGGCCGCACGCCTCGAAGCCGAAGAAGCGGCGCGCCGAAAGGCTGACGAGGAGGCCCGGGCCGAACGCGAAACGGCCGCACCCGAGGTATCTCCTCCGCCTCCGCCTCCGCCCCCCGACGCGGAGGGCGCCAAGCCCGGCCGCCGCCGTCGTGCGGCCGGCAAGGAACGCGAGGAGAGTCCGGCCGCCCGCCGCGAGGAACTGCACGTGGCCAGCGACAAGCGCGGCCGCCGCAAGGGCAAGGGCAAGGGTTCACGCGTTGCGGCTGCCGCGGTGGCCAGCAAGCACGGCTTCGAGCGACCCACTGCGCCTGTGGTGCGTGAGGTCGCTCTGCCCGAGTCCATCACCGTGGGCGAGTTGGCCCAGAAGCTGGCCGTAAAGGCACCTGAACTGATCAAGGCGCTCATGGGTATGGGTGTCATGGCTACCATCAACCAGAGCATCGACCGGGATACCGCCACCCTCGTGGTGGAGGAACTGGGTCATGTGGCCGTGCCCATGCAGCAGGCGGATCTGGACGAGGAACTGGTGGTTGCACACGCCGAGCCCACCGGTGAGTTCAAGCCACGTCCGCCGGTGGTGACCATCATGGGTCATGTGGACCACGGCAAGACGTCTCTGCTCGATTACATCCGCTCCACACGCGTGGCCTCCGGGGAGGCCGGCGGCATCACCCAGCATATTGGCGCCTATCACGTGGAGACCGACCGTGGCGGCATCACCTTCCTGGACACCCCGGGCCATGCGGCGTTCACGGCCATGCGCGCGCGCGGCGCCAAGGTGACCGATATCGTCATCCTGGTGGTGTCTGCGGACGATGGCGTCATGCCCCAGACCGTCGAGGCCGTCCAGCATGCCAAGGCCGCCGGGGTCCCGATCGTGGTGGCCGTGAACAAGATCGACAAGCCGGAAGCCGATCCCGAGCGGGTCAAGAACGAACTCACCCAGTATGAGGTGATCCCGGAAGAATGGGGTGGTGACACCCAGTTCGTGCATGTTTCCGCCCTCAAGGGTACCGGTGTCGATGCACTGCTGGAGGCGGTCAACCTTCAGGCCGAGGTAATGGAACTGAAGGCCCCTGACGAGGGCGCTGCCCAAGGCGTGGTGATCGAGTCGCGCCTGGACAAGGGACGTGGTCCCGTGGCGACGGTGCTGGTCCAGCGCGGCACGCTGAACAAGGGTGATGTGATTCTGACCGGCCAGGAGTTCGGCCGTGTGCGTGCCATGTTCGATGAACGCGGCACGCCGGTGAAATCCGCGGGGCCGTCCATGCCCGTGGAGGTGCTGGGCCTGTCCGGCACGCCCAACGCCGGTGACGACGTCCTGGTGCTGGAGGATGAGCGCAAGGCACGGGAGGTGGCGCTTTTCCGGCAGGGCAAGTTCCGCGAAAGCAAGCTGGCCACCCAGCAGGCGGCGAAGCTGGAGAACCTCTTCAGCCAGTTGCAGGAGGGTGAAGTCGGCACGGTCAACATCCTGCTCAAGGCGGACGTGCAGGGCAGTGCCGAGGCACTTCGCGATGCCATGGAGAAGCTGTCCACCGACGAGGTGAAGGTCAAGATCGTGGCTGCCGGTGTGGGTGGCATCACCGAATCGGACATCAATCTGGCCAAGGCGTCCGAGGCGATCGTCATCGGTTTCAACGTGCGTGCCGATGCGGGTGCCCGCAAGGCCGTGGCCGACCAGGACGTGGATCTGCGTTACTACAGCGTCATCTACGAGGCCATCGACGACGTGAAACAGGCGCTTTCAGGTCTGCTTTCGCCGGAGATGCGCGAGGAGATCATCGGTCTGGCCGAGGTGAAGGACGTGTTCAAGTCCTCGCAGTTCGGCGCGGTGGCCGGCTGTCTCGTGGTGGACGGCACCATCAAGCGCGGCAACCCCATTCGCGTGCTGCGTGACAATGTGGTGGTCTATGAAGGCGAACTGGAATCCCTGCGCCGCTTCAAGGACGACGTGAACGAGGTGCGCTCCGGTACCGACTGCGGTATCGCCGTGAAGAATTACAACGACGTCAAGCCGGGCGACCAGATCGAGGTCTACCAGCGTGTCGAGGTGGCCCGCAGCCTGTGACCGATACCGGGCATTGCCACACGCCCGCACAGCCACGCTGAAATGCAAGACAATTAAGGAACACGACACTAAATGCCCAGAGATTTTCCAAGGAC
>SKOF01000077.1 GCA_007120155.1 Thioalkalivibrio sp.
GTTCGTCGCACACGGACTCCAGCAGGTGACGATCATGGGATACCACCACCAGAGCGCCCTCGTAGTCCTGCAGGGCCAACTCCAGGGCCAGGCGCATCTCCAGGTCCAGGTGATTGGTGGGTTCATCCAGCAACAGGAGGTTGGGCCGCTGGTAGACCAGCATGGCCAGCACCAGGCGGGCCTTTTCTCCCCCGGAGAACGGCGCCACCGGGGCGAGCGCCGCGTCGCCGACGAAACCGAAACCGCCCAGGAAATTGCGCAGCGACTGCTCCGTGGCGCGCGGGTCGATGCGCTGCAGGTGCAGCAGCGGCGTGGCCTGAGCATCCAGCTGCTCCAACTGGTGCTGGGCAAAGTAACCAGCCGCCAGGTCCGGCGCCGGGTCACGGGTGCCCGACAAGGACGCCTGTTCCCCGGCAAGTACGCGGATCAGGGTGGATTTGCCTGCGCCGTTCGGCCCCAGCAGGCCGATGCGGTCGCCCGGCCGAAGGGCCAGACACACGCCGTCCAGGACCGGGCGCCCCTGGTATCCGGCGGCAACTCCGTCCAGTTGCAGCAGGGGGTTCGACATGCGCCCGGGCGCGGGAAACGTGAACTGAAAGGGAGAATCCGCGTGTGCGGGCGCGATCCGCGTCATGCGCTCCAGTGCCTTGATGCGGCTCTGGGCCTGGCGGGCCTTGGTGGCCTTGGCCCTGAACCGCGCCACGAAGCGTTCCATGTGCGCGATATCGCGCTGCTGACGTTCATAGTACGCCTGCTGCTGGGCGAGTGCTTCCGCGCGCTGCGCCTCGAAGCTGCTGTAGTTGCCGGTGTACAGCGTGACACGCTCGCGCTCGATATGCGCCACGTGATCCACCACCGCATCCAGAAAGGTACGGTCATGGGAGATGAGCAGCAGGGTACCCGGATAAGCGGACAGCCACTGTTCCAGCCACAGCACGGCGTCCAGATCCAGGTGGTTGGTGGGCTCATCCAGCAGCAGCAGATCCGAACGGCACATGAGCGCCTGGGCGAGGTTCAGGCGCATGCGCCAGCCGCCGGAGAAGTCGGACACCGGGCGGGAGAGATCCGCATCGGGGAAACCCAGCCCGTGCAACAGCCTGCCCGCCCTGCTCTCGGCGCTCCAGGCGTCAATGGCGTCCAGGCGTTCATGCGCACGGCCCATGCGATGGCCGTCCCCGGAAGCCTCGGCCCGGGTCAGCTCCGCCTGCAGGCGGCGCAGTTCGGTATCGCCGTCCATGGTGTAGTCCAGGGCGGAACGCGCCGTGGCCGGCATCTCCTGGGCCACCGAGGCGATCACCCACTCCCCGGGCAGGGCGCAGCTGCCGTGGTCCGGCGACAGTTCGCCGCGAACCAGGGCGAACAGACTGGACTTGCCGGTGCCGTTGGCGCCGGTCACGCCCACCCGCCATCCGGGATACACCGCGAAGTCGGCCCCCTCGAACAGGATCCTCGGACCGCGGCGCAGGGTGAGATCGGTGAGTTTCAGCATGGGCGCGCAGTGTAGCAGGCCCCGGCCTCCCCGCTCACGCCCCCGGCCGGGCAAGGGAATGCCAACGCCGCCTCCCTTTGAACCTTGAACTTTGAACCTTGAACCTTGAACTTTGAACCTTGAATTTTGAATTTTGAATTTTGAATTTTGAATTGCCGTTCAGAGCACCCCCGGCACCTGCTTCGTCAGGGCCTGCTTCTGCTTCACCGCCTCGGCACCCGTGAGCACGAAGCCGTTGAGTGCCTCGCCGTCACCGAACAGGGCGCGCACGCCATCGCCCACCGGTTCCACGGTCCACTCGCCGGCGGCGCCGGACCCGGGCGGCGACACCACCACCGGATGGGCCGGGGTCTTCACCACCACCGGCATGGGCGGGTAGCTCACCTCCGTGGTCTCGCCGGCCAGCGTCTTCGCCAGCGCACGGGCGGCATGCATGATGGGCATGACGAACGGCAGCACCAGGCCAGCCACCTGTGCACAGTCCCCAAGGGCATAGACGTGTTCGGCCGAGGTGGCGAGCCCTCGGTCCACCACGATGCCGCGATCGACCTCGAGGCCAGCGGCCTCGGCGAGGCGTGTGTCGGGCCGCAGACCCACCGCCGAGAGGATGGCCCCCGCCTCCACAGTCTCGCCGTTGTCGAGCTTGAGCCGGAAGCGCGAGTCGACCCGGTCGATGCGGTCCACCACCGTCTCCAGGTGGAAGCGGATGCCGGCGCCCTCGAGCCCCTTCTGGAGGGCTCTGCCCGCCGCCTCCGGCACGAGACGCCCGAGGGGTGCGGTATCGGGACCGATCACGTCCACCTCGCGGCCGCTGCCGTGAAGGTCGTTGGCGAACTCGCAGCCGATCAGGCCCGGTCCGATCACCGCCACGCGCTCCACGCCCTCGATGGCCTCGCGGAAACGGGCGTAGTCCTGGCGGTTGTTCACCGAGAGCACCGCATCGGCCCCGTCGCCCTCGTAGGACAGCCGGATAGGTTCGGCACCCACTGCGAGCACCAGCCGGTCGTAACCCAGGGCCTCGCCGTCCTCCAGCATCACCTTGCGCGCCCCGGTGTCGATGGATTCGACACGACGTCCGGCGAGGATGCGCGCATCGAGCTGCCCGGCCATGGCCTCGGGCGTCTGGCTGATCAGGGCCTCGGCGTCCTTGCCGGAGGCAAACGCGTTGGAGAGCATGGGCTTGGAGTAGAACGCGCCGTCGTCCGCGGTGACCAGGGTCAGCGGCGTGTCCTTGTCCAGCTTGCGAAACTCCCGCGCCAGCGTGTAGCCGGCAAGTCCCGTGCCGATGATGACGATTCCGGACATGTGTCTGCGCTCCGCTTGACGTAAGGGGTGAGGAAGGTAAGGCGTGAGGCGTCACGGGTAAGGAGGGGAGACAGGTCGTTGTTCCTTACGGCCAGGCTGTCGGCCTGAAGGCCGATCTACCCCTCACACCTCACGCCTCACACCTTACGCAGCGATTTCCACCATCTCGAAATCGGCCTTGGCCACGCCGCACTCGGGGCACTCCCAATCCTCGGGGATGTCTTCCCAGCGCGTACCGGCAACGACGCCGTCCTCCGGCATGCCCACGGCCTCGTCGTAGATGAATCCGCATACCACACATTCCCACTTCTTCATGATCGAGCTCCTGATATTGAATCAGTCGGTTGTTTGAAAGCGGGGCTCACGCCCCGCCCACCTGTCTCTTGCCTCTGTCGCCTTCAGGCGGCCTTGCGCGCGGCTTCGACACGCGCGAGCGCTTCCCGGTAGTGATTGGCATGACGCTCTTCCACGCGGGCCAGGGCAGCGAAGCGCTTGGCGGCCTTCTCCAGGACCCCCTGGAAGTAGTCGGCATGCTCGATGGATTCGGCGATCTGCTCGTCGAACTCGCGCACCGCCGCCTCGTTCTTCTCCTCCATGGCCATATGGCGGAACTGCGGATACATCTCGCTGTACTCGTAGGTCTCACCCTCGATGGCCAGCTCCAGGCACCTGGCCGGGTTCATCCGGTCCCCGGGAAACAGCAGGTCCAGGTGGCCGAAGGCATGCTGCACTTCCTGGGCGGCCGTGGCCTCGAAGGCCCGGGCGCTGTCCTCGTCTCCTTGCTCACGGCACATCTTCGCAAAGTACAGGTACTTGATATGGGCCATGGACTCGCCGGCAAACGCGGCTTCCAGATTCTGGACGGTGACGGAATCGTTCTCGGGCTGCTTCATGATATTGACCTCCGGGTTTGAAATGGGCGCCGCGTGTGTGCGGCCTGGAGGCAATATTAGGGAGCAGCTATCAATTTCTCTAATTTAATTTGTTTAACTCATCCATAGCGCACGACTATCAGAAAACCCGGGGACCCGGCCCGCCGGAAGACGCAGGCGAACCGGGTCAACAGGATCCAGATGCCGTCCGGGGGACGCCTTCCCGGGCCTTCAAGATGCCGTGATGCCGGCATACGCGGCCACCCTCCCTATGGGGCGATGAACGTCACGCAGCTCAGATCCGCATCCAGGATGGCCTGGCGCACCGCCTCGATGGCGCGCGGCCTCGGGAAACTCACCCGCCAGGCCAGCGCCACCCGGCGGCTGGGCACCGGTGGACTGAAGCGGCGAATGGTGAGCAGTCGCTGGGCATACCGGTCGGCACCGGCGGCCGTACAGGGCAGGATGGTGATCCCCATACCCGAAGCCACCATGTGGCGAATGGTCTCCAGCGAACTGCCCTCCACCGAGCGCTGGATACTGTGATCCGAGGTCACCGGGCGGTGACAGTTGGGACACAGTTCCAGCACCTGATCCCGGAAACAGTGACCCGCCCCCAGCAGCAGCAGGTTACCGGAAGCCATCTCGTTGAGCTTGAGCTCTTCGCGCCCGCTCCAGGGGTGCCCGGCCGGCAGCACGGCCACGAAGGGCTCATCGTAGAGCGGCAGGGTGACGACGCCCGGCTCGTCGAAGGGCAGCGAGAGGATGATGGCGTCCAGATCCCCCTGCTTGAGGCGTTCCGCCAGGCGCGCGGTATAGTTCTCCTCGATGACCAGCGGCATGGCAGGGGCCGACGCCCGAAGCGTCGGGATCAGGTGCGGCAGGATGTAGGGCGCGATGGTGAAAATGGCGCCCAGGCGCAAAGGCCCGCTGAGCTGATCCTGTCCCTGCCGGGCCGCCAAGGCAACGCTGTCGGCCGCCTCCAGCGTGCGCTGTGCCTGGGCCACCACCTGTTCGCCCACCGGGGTGACGGAGATCTCGCCCCGGCTGCGTTCGAACAGCGTGACGCCCAGTTCTTCCTCCAGCTTCTTCACCGCGACGCTCAGGGTGGGCTGGCTCACATGGCAGGCCTCGGCGGCACGTCCGAAGTGGCGTTCCCGGGCTACGGCGACGATGTATCGGAGTTCGGTGAGGGTCATGAGAAAAGCGCCAGGGACAGGATACAAGAGAGAAGATACAAGAAAACCCGGACGATGGTTCTTCTCCGGAATCCTGTCCCTTGCCCCGGCGCTTTCATTCGATCACCACGCGGCCCTCGGGATGGTGGAGGATCAGGGCAACGACCCGCTGGCCGAGGCAGGTGATCTGCCCGGCGTACCGATCCGATCCGTTGAGGCTGAAGTCGAACCGGTACTCGCGCCGCAGGCGCACGCGTCCGGTGCCGTCGCGCCCCCAGCCCAGCCGGCTCTGCACCACGGACTGATCCAGAAACTGCACATGCAGGTCCGAGCAGGCATTGCGGGCGGCCCGCAGCACCCGCTCCCGGGTCTTCAGGCTGTCGTTCACATACCAGATCAGCAGTCCGGCCAGCAGGACCAGCAAAAGGGGTGTCATGCGCCGGAGTCTACCACCGTTCATCTCCGCCCAAATCCCGCTTTCCTGCGGACCATACGGGTTAGAATCACCCCCATGAGCCTGTCCGACCACACCCTGCCAAGCCTGGAAACCGTGCAGACCCTGGTGCGTGCGGCGGGGCAGGCGGAACTGCTGCCCCGCTTCAACCACATCGGTCATACGGTCAAGTCCGATGGCTCCATTCTCACCGAGGCGGACCTGGCGGTGGATCACAGGCTGCGGGACGCGCTGGCCCGCCACTGGCCGCACATCGGGTTCCTGAGCGAAGAGATGGACGCCGCGGAACAGCGGGCCCTGCTGGCGGATCACTCCCGCCCCCTCTGGTGCCTGGACCCACTCGACGGCACCAGCAATTTCGCCGCCTGCCTGCCGCTATTCGCCATCTCCCTGACCCTGCTGGAAGCCGGTGAGCCCCGCCTGGCCGTCACCTACGACCCGGTTCGCGATGAATGCTTCAGCGCGGCCAGGGGCGGGGGTGCCTGGATGCATCAGGGTGGCGCCACGCAACGTCTCGGCACCCGGCACTTCCATGTGCCCCTGTCGCGCAGCGTGGCCCTGGTGGACCTCAAGCGCCTGCCCGCGCAACTGGCCGGGCGCCTTGCCAAGTCCCCGCCCTACGGTTCCCAGCGCAATCTGGGCAGCTGCGCACTGGAGTGGGCCTGGCTCGCCGCCGGCCGTGGCCACGTCTATCTCCACGGCGGGCAGAAGCTGTGGGATCTGGCCGCGGGCAGCCTGCTGCTCTCGGAGGCAGGCGGCAGGGCAGAGACCCTGGAGGGCGGTGAGCTCCGTTGCCGGGGCACGGGGCCGCATTCCGCAGTGGCCGCCCTGGACCCGGACCTGTTCCGCAGCTGGCGGGCATGGTTGCACGGACCGGACGGGGTCGGTGTACGGCGGACGCTGCCATGAGGACGCCACGTCCGCCCAAGGGCCTGCGGCGCAGACCGGATGGGACATTGCCATCCCACGTCCCGGTGGCTTTCAAGCTGGCGCTGGTCATCGCCGCCCTGGCGGTGGCGGTGATGGGCGTGCTGGGCGTGATTCTCATGAACCAGCAGACCCAGATCCTGCGTGCGCAGGCGGAAAGCTTCGGGGAAACCATGGCCCACCAGTTGGCCGGCGCGTCCGCCGAGCTGGTGCTGGCGGAGGACCGGCTGGCGCTGGGCGCCCTGGTCAATAACCTTATCACCAGCGAGGGTATACGGGGTGCGGCAATCTACAGCGTGGACGGCGACCGGCTGGCCGAGGCGGGTGCCGACGGGGGCAATCCGGGGGATGGCACGCGCTGGGGCCAGGGGTGGCGATGGCAGCTGCCCGACAGCAATGAACCCGTGGCCTCCTGGCAGGTGCCCATCCGGTTCCAGGGTCTCGAGGTGGGCCTTGCCCGCGTGACGCACAGCCTGGCACCGCTGGAAACCGCCACCCGGCGCGCCTTTTGGGTGCTCGTGAGTGCCACCCTGATCATGGCCCTGCTGGCCAGTGTCGCGGCCGGGATCATCGGCAAGCGCCTTGCCCGGCCCATCGACGATCTCATGGACGCCAGCCGTGCCATCGGTGCCGGCAACTACGATTTTCGGTTCACCGAACGGCGCAACGACGAGATCGGCCACCTGATGGAATCCTTCAACGAAATGGCCCAGGGGCTGCTCGAAAAGTCCCAGGTCGAGGCGGCCCTGTCGCGTTACGTCTCGCCCGGGGTTGCCCGGCAGATCCTGTCCAACCTGGAACAGGTGCACTTGGGCGGCCGGCAGGTGGAAGGCACGGTGCTGTTTGCCGACATCGCCGGATTCACCGCCCTGTCCGAACGACTGCCGCCGGCCGAGGTGGCCCATCTGCTCAACGAGTACTTCGGCTACATCACGCGCATCGCCACCCATTGCCACGGCACCATCGACAAGTTCATCGGCGACTGCGCCATGGTCGTGTTCGGCGTCACCGAGCCGGACCCCGAACACCGCCTGCACGCCCTGACCTGTGCCGTCATGCTGCAACGCCTGGTGGCCCGCTTGAATGTGGACCGCAACCTCCACAACGAACCGCCGGTTGCGTTTCGCATCGGCGTCAACAGCGGCCCGATGCTCGCGGGCAATCTGGGGGCCAGCGAACGGATGCAGTACACCGTGGTCGGCGACACGGTGAACCTGGCCTCCCGGCTCATGTCCCTGGCCGAGCCGGGCGAGACCGTGGCATGCAGGGAGCTTGTGGAAGACCCGCGCGTGGCGCGCTACATCCGAAGCACCAGCAGCGACGAGATCAGGGTACGGGGCCGGGAGACCCCGGTGCTGACCTGTCGCATCGGCGACATCGCGGCCGAGCCCGCCCTGGATGCGCGTATCGACAAGGTGCTTGCAGACTGCCGGCATTGAGCGAGCACAGCACGGCGAACGGGGATGCCGGCCCGCCTCCATTCCGGCCGGGCTCTGGGATCAAACCCGTAAATGTGATACATCATGACCATCGTCAATGAATGGCGTCGCATGGCAGGCCATGCTCGGCACACAGTCCCACAGACTGCATCGCCTCTCTGGCCACCATTGAACCGTGCGATTGCCGGGTGTGGTTAGACCGCAGGCAAAGGGTATACAGTAGCCGGACCCCGCCACTGGGCCACCCAGGGCAGGGGTTTTTATTGCCCGCTGCGCGGAATTTCCGCTTATGGGGGCATAAGGAACCAAACACTTAACAAGCAAGGGGGAGAAGTCATGTCCGCAGGGCTCGTATTTGCCTTGGTCTGCGCCATCGCCGCGCTGGTCTATGGTGCCGTCTCCGTCAAGTGGATCCTCGCCAAACCGACCGGCTCGGAACGCATGCGGGAGATCGCCGCCGCCATCCAGGAAGGCGCGTCGGCGTATCTGAACCGACAGTACACCACGATCGGCATCGTCGGTGTGGTGCTGTGCCTGCTGGTGGGCGCCTTCCTCGGCCTGGCCACTGCAATCGGGTTCGCCATCGGCGCGATCTTCTCCGGCCTGGCCGGCTACATCGGCATGCACATCTCGGTGCGTGCCAACGTGCGCACCGCCGAAGCTGCGCACCACGGGCTCGATGCCGCCATGCAGGTGGCCTTTCGCGGCGGCGCCATCACCGGCCTGCTGGTGGTGGGACTCGGTCTGTTGGGCGTGGCCGGTTACTACGCCATCCTGACTGCCATGGGCGTGTCCATGGACGACGCCATCCACGCCCTGGTGGGTCTGGCGTTTGGCGGCTCGCTGATCTCCATCTTCGCCCGACTGGGCGGCGGCATCTTCACCAAGGGCGCGGACGTGGGAGCGGACATCGTCGGCAAGGTGGAAGCCGGCATCCCCGAGGACGATCCGCGCAACCCGGCGGTGATTGCCGACAACGTGGGTGACAACGTCGGCGACTGCGCCGGCATGGCCGCCGACCTGTTCGAGACCTACGCGGTGACCGTGATCGCCACCATGCTGCTCGGCACCCTGCTGCTCGGCGAGGTAGGCGAGGTGGCGGCGATCTATCCGCTGGTGCTCGGCGGGGTGTCCATCATCGCCTCGGTCATCGGCACCTTCTTCGTGCACGTGCGCGAAGGCGGCAAGATCATGAACGCCCTGTACCGGGGCGTGATCATCTCGGGCGTACTGGCGGCCGTGGCGTTCTACCCCGTCACCCTGTGGATGGTGGGCGACACCTTCACCATCGGCGGGGGCGAGACCATCAGCAGCATGAACCTGTACTTTGCAGCGCTGATCGGCCTGGCGCTCACCGGGTTCATGATGTGGATCACCGAGTACTACACCGGCACGCAGTTCGCGCCGGTGCGCCGTATCGCCGAGGCCTCCACGACCGGCGACGGGACCAACGTGATCGCCGGCCTGGGCGTGTCCATGAAGGCCACCACGGCACCCGTGCTGGCGGTGTGCGCCTCCATCTGGCTGTCCTATGAACTGGCGGGCCTGTACGGCATCGCCATTGCGGCCACCACCATGCTCTCCATGACCGGCATCATCGTGGCCCTGGACGCCTACGGCCCCATCACGGACAACGCCGGCGGCATCGCCGAGATGGCCGAGCTGGACGAGAAGGTGCGCAGCGTGACCGACCCGCTGGACGCCGTGGGCAACACCACCAAGGCGGTGACCAAGGGCTACGCCATCGGCTCCGCCGGCCTGGGTGCGCTGGTGCTGTTTGCCGACTATACCCACGCCATGGGCGGAACGGCACAGGCCGTGAACTTCAGTCTCGACAACCACATGATCATCATCGGCCTGTTCATCGGCGGCCTGATCCCCTACCTGTTCGGGGCGCTGGCCATGGAAGCGGTGGGCCGTGCCGCAGGCGGAATCGTCAACGAGGTCCGCCGCCAGTTCCGGGAAATGCCGGGCATCATGGATTACAGCCAGAAGCCCGATTACTCCAGGGCAGTGGACATGCTGACGCGCTCGGCCATCCGCGAGATGATCATCCCGTCCATGATACCGGTGCTGGCGCCGGTCCTCGTGGGCGTCATCCTCGGCAAGGAGGCCCTGGGGGGCATGCTGATCGGCACCATCATCACCGGCATCTTCGTGGCCATTTCCATGACCGCCGGCGGCGGGGCCTGGGACAACGCCAAGAAGTACATCGAGGACGGCAATTACGGCGGCAAGGGCAGCGACGCCCACAAGGCGGCGGTCACGGGCGACACCGTGGGCGACCCCTACAAGGACACCGCGGGACCGGCGATCAACCCGCTGATCAAGATCATCAACATCGTGGCGCTTCTGATCGTTCCCCTGCTCTGACGGGATGGTGGGGGCAGGACGGCCCCGCCTTCGTCCATGCACCGCACCCGGCCGGACCGTTTCAGGCAAATCACGTGCCTGAAACCGTCCGGCCGGGTGTTTTCCGTTCGCCAAGTATCCGGGGGCCCGGTGTACACTTGCACAAGGCCCTCACACGCCCAGGCCGCTGACACCATGACCGCCGGATGATCCGTTCCGACAATGTGCGCTGTGCAGCCGTGGGGACAGCGCATCATCAGCCCGAGCGGGGACCATCGAGGCTGAAGAATGAATGAAACCGCCCTCGAACCGATGGGGCAAGCGCATCCAGTCGTCCACATGCCTCGTTCAGGTGTCAATGGCCACCCCGGCGCCGTCAACAGGGGGAAGCAGACAACGTGAGACGTCTTTGCGTAACGGCAGCAGTCCTCCTCCTCAGCCTGGGCGGCTGTGCCACCCTGGCCCCACCCGCCGTGGAATCGGAACAGCGGGTGGAGGAACTCACCGAGGCCGGTGAGTACGGCCGGGCCCTGGCCGCCCTGGATCGGCTGATCGAGCATGACCCGGACAACGAAGCCCTGCAATCACACCGGGCGGACCTGCAGCGCCGGGCCGACCGGTTCGAGCAGACCATCCTCATTGAAGCGGCCGCCCATCTGCGGGTGGAGGATTGGGCCGCGGCCCGGGAACGCTACGAACACGGCCTGAACGTGTTACCAGACAGTGAGGCGCTGCGGGCCGCCCGGGAAGCCTTCGAAACCGAGCGTCAGCACCATGTGCGCGCCCTGCACACGCGCCTGCTGCTGGCGCGGGCCCACAGCCTGATCCGCGAACGCCCCATGTACGAGGAACTCCACCGGATTTCACCCGGCAGCGCGCGCGCGCGCCAGCAGCACCAGCGGGCCGAACGGGAGGCCCGTGAACTGGCGGAAGAACTGCGGGATCTGGGTGAGGCCGCGCTGGCTGCCGACGACCCCCTGCTGGCCGTGGAGGCCCTGACGCTGGCCCATGCCCTCTCACCCGTTCAGGTGGGTGCAGACCGCCTGGACGAGGCCGAGTCCGCCCGGCAGGCACGTCTGGGCATGCTTCAGGTTCAGCCCATTGCCGAACAGGACACCGACGAAACATGGACGGCACAGGATCAGGCCCTGCTGGAGCGTTATCACAACGCCTTTCGCTCCGGCGACCTGGCGCTGGCCCGGCATCTGCTGGAAGACCTCTCCCGCCGCCATCCGGACAATGAGGAGATCGACCGTCATCGCCCGGTATTGAGCCGCGCCATCGACACCCATGTCAGCGCCGGTCTGGAGCGGGGCCTGCGGCTCTACACCCACGGCCGCATCGAGGAGGCCCTGGACATCTGGCGCCCCCTCAGGGCCCTGGCCCCGGAGAACCGGGAACTGGAAGCCCACGTGGAGCGCGCGGAGCGGGTGCAGAGGCGCCTGGAGGCGCTTCAATGAAGTGGGAAGGGGGAGTTGAAGTGGGAAGGGAGAATTGAGAAATAGGAAGTGGGAAGCGGGAAGGCCCCTGCCTCGCGAGGCGGGGAGGGGTTGGGGGGTGCCTTCCCCCTTCCCCCTTCCCCCTTCCCAATTCCCAATTCCCAATTCCCAATTCCCACTTCAACTCCCCCTCCCACCCCAAATTTGCTAATGTGCCGCCTCCACAGCCGCAAAGCGCACCCCCATGTCGGAACAGACCAGCCAGGAGCCCCGTTTTACCACGCAGGTGGGCGATACCCGGATCACCGTGCTGGGCACGGCCCACGTGTCCCGGGCCTCCGCCGAAGCCGTGGAAACCCTGATCCGCAGCGGCGACTACGACGCGGTCGCGGTGGAGCTGTGCCCCAGCCGGCACAATGCCATAGTGCGTCCGGACGACCTTTCGCGCATGGATCTCTTCCAGGTGCTGCGTCAGGGCAAGGTGCCAATGGTCACCGCAAGCCTCGCGCTCGGGGCCTACCAGCAACGGCTGGCCGAACAGTTCGGTATCGAACCGGGCGCCGAGATGCGCGCCGCGATCCGGGAGGCACGCAACGACCACCTGCCCGTGCTGCTCATCGATCGGGAGGTGGGCGTCACACTCAAACGCTGCTACCGCAACGTGCCGTGGTGGCAGCGATTCAGCCTCTTCGGCGGGCTGCTGGCCGGTCTCATGAGCCGGGAGCAGATCAGTGAGGCGGAGATCGAGCGGTTGAAGGAGGGGGACATCCTGGAATCCACCTTCAGCCAGTTTGCGCAGGAATCCCAGGCCCTCTTTCACCCGCTTATCGCCGAGCGGGATCGCTACATGGCCGCCCGGCTCCGGCAGGAGGCGGCACATGGCAATTACCGCCACATCCTGGCGGTGGTGGGGGCCGGACACCTGAAGGGGATCCGGGAGAACCTGGAGGCCGCCTGTACCGACACACCCCAGGCGGTGATCAATTTCCTGGACCAGGAGCCGCCGCCGGCGCGCTGGCCCAGGGTGATCCCCTGGGTGGTGGTGGCGCTCGTCCTCACGGGCTTTGCCATCGGCTTTTCCCGCAACCCTGATCTGGGCTGGCAACTGGTGCTGGACTGGGTGCTCATCAACGGTGGACTGGCCGCCGCCGGCGCATTGATCGCCGCCGCGCACCCGGTCACGGTGCTCAGCGCCGCGCTGGCCGCGCCGCTGACCTCGCTCAACCCGACCATCGGCGTCGGGTTTGTCGCGGCCGGGGTGGAGACCTTTCTGCGCAAACCCAACGTGGGGGATTTTGCCCGGCTCAAGCAGGATACCAGTCACCCCGGCGGCTGGTGGCGCAACCGCGTGTCACGGGTTCTGCTGGTGTTCCTGCTGACCACCGTGGGTTCAGCGGTGGGCACCTACGTGGCGGGATTTCGGATCTTCGAACGGCTGGTGGGATGAGGAAAGCGATTCAAGATTCAAGATTCAAGATTCAAGGGAGCATATGGCAACTTCGGACACCAACGGTCCTCGATGTCACCGACGCTCCCTTGAATTTTGAATTTTGAATTTTGAATTTTGAATCTTGAATTCGCTTCACAAACATTCCCCCACCGATCCGTCCGCGCACACCCGGCCATCGGTCCACATGGCCCGTTCCAGCCGGACACCTTCCAGATTCACCTCCTCCAGGGTCGTGCCGCGCAGGTCGGCGTAGGCCAGGTCGGCACCGGTGAGCCGGGCGCCGTCGAGGCGTGTATCCTGCAGGATCGCGCCCACCAGGGAGGCATGGGTGAGATTGCAGTGGCGCAGGTCGGCACGGCGGAGATCCGCGTAATCCAGGCGCGCGCCCGGCAGTTGCGCCCCGGACAGCTTCGCCTCCGTCAGGTTGATACTCTCGAGCAACGAACCGGCAAGATTCACGCCCTGCAGGTCCAGCCCGACCATGCGGCAGTGGCTCCAGTTCACGCCCGGGCCCGCCGGGGCCCGGCATGCGCGCTCGGCCGTCATCTCCCGGCCATCACCCTGGAGCATGAGCAGGCCCAGGGTCAGGATCACGGCCACACCGGCCAGCTTCCAGGGCACGGATCCCGGGGCCTCATGCCGGGGTTCCGCCTGGACAAGCCCATGGCGCTCGATGCGATGGTGGATGAACTCCGCGGGCTCCGGGGCGCGGCGCTCCATCCGCCGCCGCTCGCCGCGGCGATCCCGGTAATCGGCGCCCCCCGGGGTGACGGCACGCCTCTCGTCCTCGCGCACCCGTGCCCGGATGCGGGCCTCCCGTCCCCGGACGTCATCGGGCAACAGGAGTTCCGGCGGGACCAGTTCGGGATGGGTGGAGATCGGCGCCCAGGTCTTACGGTCCAGGCTGATCTGATCGTTCAGATCCAGGCGGCCCAGGATGAGATAGCGGGACACGAGCCGGGACGGATAGGGGCCGCTCACCGCCCCCCGCCTGCACGTGAACCACAGCTGTTGTCCGTAACCCGCCCGTGCCATGGCGCTATTAGACCACAGTGAGGGGTGAGGGGTGAGGGGTGA
>SKOF01000071.1 GCA_007120155.1 Thioalkalivibrio sp.
ATCTCACCCGACTTGAAGCGGGCCATGACCGATTCCTTGTCCTTCGGCTTCATGCGCCCGTGCACCAGGCCCACGGTGAGGTGGGGCAGCGCTTCGGTGAGGCTCGCGAAGGTGTCCTCCGCGGCCTGCGCCTGCAGTGCCTCGGACTCCTCGATCAGTGTGCACACCCAGTAGGCCTGACGGCCGTCGGCCACGGCTGCGCTGATACGTTCCACCACTTCCGCGCGGCGGGCATCGCTCACGGCCACGGTCCGGATGGGCGTGCGGCCCGGCGGCAGTTCATCGATGACGGACGCGTCCAGATCCGCGTAGGCGGTCATGGCCAGAGTCCGCGGAATCGGCGTGGCGGTCATGATGAGCTGGTGGGGCAGGCGGCCGTCCCGGTTGCCCTTCTCCCGCAACGCCATGCGCTGGTGTACGCCGAAACGGTGCTGTTCGTCGATCACCACCAGGGCGAGGTCGTCGAAGGCGACGTCACCCTGGAAAAGCGCGTGCGTACCAACGGCCACCCGGGCACGTCCCCCGGCCACTTCGGCCAGGGCCTCACGGCGGGCCTTCGCGGTGAGCTTGCCGGAAAGCCAGGCGACCCTGACACCCAGTGGTTCCAACTGTTCACGGAAATTGTGGAAGTGCTGCTCGGCCAGGATCTCGGTGGGCGCCATGACGGCCGCCTGGTAACCGGCCTCCACGGCGTTGAGGCAGGCGGCCACGGCCACCAGGGTCTTGCCCGCCCCCACGTCCCCCTGGACCAGACGCAACATGGGATGAGGCCGCGCCATGTCCGCGGCCAGTTCACGGATCACCCGTTCCTGGGCGCCGGTGAGCGAAAAGGGCAGGCCGTCGGTGAGCTGCTTGAGGAGAGCCCCCTCGACGGCGACCGGCGGGGCCGGCTCCCGGGCGGTGCGTGCCCGGAGACGCGCGAGGCTCAGGTGATGCGCCACCAACTCCTCGAAAGCGAGACGCCGTTGCGCCGGGTGGCGTCCGTCCAGCAGCGCCGCCACCGGGATGTCGGGCGGCGGGCGGTGCACGGTACGCAGCGCGGACTCCAGGTCCGGCAGTCCGGCCCCGGCCAGCACCCCCGGCGGCAGCCAGTCCGGCAACTTGTCGAGCCGCGCCAGGGCATCGTCAGTGAGCCGTCTCAGGCTCAACTGATGCAGCCCTTCCGTGGCGGGATAGATGGGGGTCAGGGTGTCGTCCACGGTGGACCCGTCGTTCACGGACCGGTATTCCGGGTGCACAAACTCGAGGCCCGCCTGTCCGCGCCGGGCTTCGCCGAAGCAGCGCAACCGGACACCGCGCACGAGCCCTTGCTGTTGCGCGGCGGAGAAATGGAAGAATCGCAGGGTGACGCTGCCGGTGCCGTCGGCCAGGCGCACCAGCAGCATGCGCCGGCCCCGGTAGACGACTTCCGCGTGTTCCACCAGCCCTTCCACCACGCCCTCGTCGCCGGGGCGCAGACTGCCCATGGGGATGACCCGGGTGCGGTCCTGGTAGCGCAGCGGCAGGTGAAACAGCAGATCGGTTACCGAGCGGATACCGAGCCGCTCCAGTTTTTCCGCCAGCTTCGGCCCGACGCCCTTGAGTACGGTAACGGGTTCAGTCATTGGCTCGGTGTCCTTACCGGGAAACCAAATGGACAGGATGAACAGGATTTTTCAGGATTCACAGGATCAAGACGTCGAAAGAAGAAAGATCAGACAGGATTAAAGGCGCTTATGAATCATGTGAATCCCGTCTATACGTCCTTCATTCTGTCCATTCCAGAACTCAGCCCAGTTCGAGAATGGCATCCATCTCCACCTGCGCCCCCTTGGGCAGGCTGGCAACGCCGATGGCGGCGCGGGCCGGGTAGGGCTCGCTGAAGTACTCGGCCATCACCTGGTTCACCAGCGCGAAGTGGGTCAGGTCGGTCAGGAAGATATTGAGCTTGGCCACGTCCGCGAGGCTGCCGCCCGCCGCCTCCGCCACCGCCTTCAGGTTGTCGAACACGCGGCGGATCTGCGCCTCCACGGAATCCGTCACCAGTTCCATGGTGGCGGGGTCGAGCGGAATCTGACCCGAGAGGTAAACGGTGTTGCCTGCCTTGACGGCCTGGGAGTAGGTACCAATGGCCTGGGGGGCCTTGTCGGTGCGGATGATCTCGCGGGGCATTCTTGGCTCCTTATGTTTTTCTCGAAATGCGAATGGACAGGATGAGCAGGATCAAGAAACAAATCTGACTGTCGCAGGTCGAGCTTAAGCCCGACCTGCGCCTCACACCTTACGCCTCGCTCCTCACGCTCCACCATTCATCCGCGCGCGCGCTGGATCTTCATGACCTCCGGCAGGCGCCGCATGCGGCGCATCATATTGGCCAGATGGCGGCGGTCCTTGGTCGACAGGGTGAAGGTGATGGTGGTGGTGGCCCCGTCGCGTTCATCGAAGGAGACATTCTCGATGTTGGACCCCATGTCGGCGATCACCGTGGCCAGGCTCGCCAGCACGCCGCGCTGGTTGGCGGTCTGCACGCGGATGGCGGCCTGGTATTCCACGCCCGGCTCCGGCGACCACTCCACCGGAATCCATTTGTCCGGCTTGTCGCGGAACTCGGCCACGTTGCGGCAGGTTTCGCGATGGACCACCAGGCCGCGGCCGGTACTGATGACGCCGACGATGGGGTCGCCCGGGATCGGGTAACAGCACCGGGCGAAGGACAGCACCATCCCTTCGGTACCCTTCACTGCCAGGGGCCGGTCCGGAGCGGTCTGCATGACGGCGCCGGAGTCATCCTCCGCGCCGCACAGACGCCGGGCCACAAGGCCCGCCATCCGGTTGCCCAGGCCGATGTCCATGAGCAACGCGTCGAGGCTGGGCTGCTTCAGCTCCGTGAGCAGTGACTCCAGACGATCCGGCGCCACACGCTCGAGGGACGACCCGTAGGCCACGAGGGACTTGTCCAGCAGGCGGCGGCCCAGGCCGACGGCCTCATCGTCACGCAGGTTCTTGAGGTAATGACGGATGCTGCTGCGTGCCTTGCCGGTCACCACGAAGGACAGCCATGCCGGGTTGGGTCGCGCCCCCGGTGCCGTGATGATCTCCACGGTCTGGCCGCTGAACAGGTGGCTTGACAGCGGCGCCAGGCGCCGGTCGATCTTCACCGCCACGCAGGTGTTGCCCACATCCGAATGCACCGCGTAGGCGAAGTCCACGGCCGTGGAACCCTTGGGCAGTTCCATGATCTCGCCACGGGGCGTGAAGATGTAGACCTCCTCGGGGAAGAGGTCCACCTTGACGTTCTCCAGGAACTCGATGGAGTTGCCGGCGCTCTGCTGGATCTCCAGCACGCCCTTGAGCCACTCGCGCGCGCGCGCCTGTGCGGTGGCGGAGTGACTGTCGCCGGCCTTGTAGAGCCAGTGGGCGGCGATGCCGCTCTCGGCGACGCGGTCCATTTCCTCGGTGCGGACCTGGATCTCGATGGGGATCCCGTGGGGGCCGAACAGTACCGTATGCAGGGACTGGTAGCCGTTGGCCTTGGGGATGGCGATGTAGTCCTTGAAGCGCCCGGGCACCGGCTTGTAGAGGTTGTGGACCACGCCCAGCGCCCGGTAGCAGGTGTCCACGTCGTCGACGACAATGCGCACGGCGAACACGTCGAAGACCTCCGTGAACGAGAGGCGCTTCTGTTTCATCTTGCTGTAGATGCTGTAGAGATTCTTCTCCCGGCCTATGATGCGCGCCTCGATGCCGGCTTCCTCCATGCGTCCGCAGATGGCGGTCTCGATCTTCTGCATCACCTCCTTGCGGTTGCCCCGGGCGCGGTTGACCGAATCCTGCAGCACCTTGAACCGGTTCGGGTGCATGGCACCGAAGCCGAGCTGCTCCAGCTCGCGGCGGATGGCGTTCATGCCCAGGCGCTGGGCGATGGGGGCGTAGATCTCCAGCGTTTCGCGGGCGATGCGCCGCCGTTTGTCCGGGCGCATGACCCCCAGCGTGCGCATGTTGTGC
>SKOF01000328.1 GCA_007120155.1 Thioalkalivibrio sp.
AGTACACAGGGATATGTTGCTAATCTCTGACAATGCCCATCATTTACTCAACCAGATGGTGAACTATGTTCCGCCCACCGATGGTAAATGGATTCGCTAGGCTGATCTGCTGTCAGAAAAATTACGATCAAAAACAGGACAAGCTCATTGGATATAAAGGACGGCCATTGAAGAAGTGACTGACCACCTTGTTGTCCTATGGACCAGTGATGATCCATACCTGGCCGAGCGTATGGTACTGATGTACACGCACGCAGCCAAAACTTACGGATGGTTTAAGAATGTAACCCTGATTATCTGGGGTCCTTCGGCCAAATTGGTAGCGGAAAATCTTCCTGTTCGTGAAAAATTAGTCAGCATGCAGGCTGATGGTGTAACCATTGAAGCTTGTGTTGTTTGTGCCAATGAATATGGTGTTACAACAAACCTGCGGGATTTGGGGCTTGACGTCAAGCCCATGGGGAGGCCCTTGACTTCATATTTGAAATCAGAGGTCAAAATCCTTACTTTCTAAAATTTTTTTGATGTTTTCCAGGCCATAATTGTAGTCGTCTCCAAGATTGTCCTCTATATTCATCACAAGTAAGAATAGATTCATGGGCCAGGGCATGCGGCCCGATAGCCCCCAGCTGAGTCTGGTTTGGTTTTCTCCAATGCTTTCAGTAGTCATATATGCATTACTGACTGCATTGAAAGGTTCTATGAAACGGATCTGTGTTTCAACACGTTCACCTTCCACAATGCGGGTGATTTCCTGCTCTCCTTTACCAACATCTTTATTGCCCTCCCACGCGGCAATAAACCCTACAGTGCCATCATTCCCTGTGTAAGTGTATGTGGCATTGGGGTCAAGTTCTCCCCACTTACTGTAATCATTCTGGTTTTCAAGATACCTGATGTAATCGAACACTTCATCCTTTGGGCGGTCGATGATAATCTCCCGTTCCAATGCATAGTCTTTAGCAGCAAAAAGGGAGACAACAAGGGGTAAGCCGATCACCACGCCCATGGCGATCAATATCCAGGTATACCATTTCATGATTTTGGGGTTTTAAGTTTTGTAAAAAGTTCATATAAAGTTAAATGATTTTTTTTAGTTTAGCGCAGCAAATACACACGATGGATCCTGCCGCCAAACTTTTCATTAAACGCATAGGCCCTGATCACCTTGATCAGCTGCAGCAGGTTGCCAGACAGACTTTTGATGAGACCTTCCGCGACACCAATACCCGTGAAAACCTGGATAAATACCTGGAAAGGAGTTTTAACACCCCGAAATTACTGAAAGAACTCAATCATCCCTGCTCCCGGTTTTACCTGGCCGGCATCAACAGAGATGTGGTGGGTTACCTGAAGGTGAACACCTGCGATGCCCAAACTGAGCAACAGCCTGAAGGCGCTTTTGAGATCGAACGCATCTATGTTGTGAAGGCATGGTGGGGGAAGGCTGTCGGCCAGGCTTTACTGGATCTATCCTTGAAGATTGCCGCTGAGATGAAATCAACCTATGTCTGGCTGGGGGTGTGGGAAAAAAACCACAGGGCCATTCGTTTCTATCAGAAAAATGGATTTGAGGTATTTGACACCCATGTATTCCGCATTGGCGATGAAACCCAAACCGATTACCTCATGAAGCGGATTATGCCTGGTCATGACAGCACCAGGGGCAACGAAACAAAAGCTTGATCAATGTTCGCTTCCCTGTTTTTTCACTGATCTGGACAATATATAGAGCATATTTACGATCACCACGCCCACCAGGCCATAATGGATCTGGTCAAAGCTGCTGTCCCTTTCCAGGAAGAAACTATAGACCACGGGCCCCAAGGCCGTACTCACCACCATCACAAAAGTGAACATGCTCCTGACAGCCCCCATGCTCCGGGTGCCAAAGGTTTCAGCGTAAAGCGAAGTACCTACCGGTGAATTGAGCCCACCGGTAAAACCAACCAACAGCCAGAATAACGGGGCGATGTATAATTGATCGCCCAGTGAAAGTACCACCAGCCCCATGGCCAGTGGGATCAACATATAGGGAAAGATACGCCGGGCCGAATATTTATCAACCAGTTGTCCGCCTACCAGCGACATAAAAATGGACGAAGTGGCGTAAGCTACAATGCTGCCGGCCATCCACTCAATGCTCCATCCTTTCTCAGCAGCAATAAAGGTTTGGAAAAAGAACAGGGCAGTCTGGATAAAACCCACCAAAAACACCGTTGGTGCAAATGTATAAAACCACGCAGTGCGTACCACTTCCCGCTGCTTCCAGATTCGTCCTTCATCCGCCTCTGTTTGAGCTCCATCACCCATTGGCTCCCGGCGCCCTTCCACCACCTTGATGGTTTTTAATTTACCAAGGGTTCGCAGGGAGAAGGGGAAAAGCACCACCAGGACAATGGCCGCGCTGACCACCAGGGTCTCCCTCCATCCCAACCAGCCAATGCTGCTGGCTACTGCAACAGGAAATATGGCCTCGCCCAAGGGGAATCCCATTGAGGCAATACTCAGGGCCTTGCCCCGGGCCAGGGTGAAATACCGGGCCAGGGTGGTCATGGAGGTGTGCATCAACAAACCCTGCCCAAACAACCTGAGGGCATACACCCCAAAAAACAAAACCACCACATGCCACGCAATAGCCGTCAGCAAGCAGGCAAGAAAAATCCCCGTTACAACAAAAAGCACAAAATGCTTCAGGGGAAGGTGATCTATCTTTTTGCCAACAAAAATCAGCGTTGTGGCACTAAGAAGGGTGGCCAAAGCATATAAGCTGCTGAATGCGCTGCTGCTCAAGCTGAAATTTTCCATAAAATCCGGAATGTAGAGCGCAACCACAAACGTCTGCCCCAGGCTGGAGAAAAACACCAGTAAAACACCAAATGATAATATACCGGGGTTTGCCCGGAAAAGCTGAAAATAGTTCAAAACCGAAATATTCTAAAGTACATATACGTCACCATGCTCCGTGCGCCTGATGATCTCTTCCTGAAGGTCATCACCCAGGTGGTTAAAATAATCACTGTACCCGGCCACCCGCACAATCAGATCACGATATTTTTCGGGATGTCTTTGGGCGTCCCTTAAGGTTTGAGCCGAAACCACATTGAACTGGATGTGGTGACCATCCATGCGGAAATAAGACCGGATCAGGGCCGTCAGCTTGGGGTAGCTTTCAGAGTCATCAAAAAAAGACGGTGTGAGTTTTTGATTCAGCAAGGTTCCTCCTGTTTTAATGTGATCAATTTTGGCAGCAGACTTCAATACCGCTGTAGGTCCTTTCATATCTGCTCCCTGCACCGGGCTGATGCCTTCAGAAAGAGGCTTTCCGGATAACCGGCCATCTGGCAGGGCTCCCGTTACACTACCAAAATAAATATGGCAGGTGGTAGGCAGTAAATTGATCCGATACGCCCCACCCCGGTAGCAGGGTTTCCCATCAATGGCTGAGAAATAAATATCGAAAACCTGTTGGGCTTGATGATCAGCATAATCATCATCATTCCCATATTTGGGTGTGTTGAAAACCAGATCTTCCCTGAGCTGCTCATGGCCCTCAAAATTGCTTTTCATAGCCTCAAGCATGCCCTCCAGGGAGATGTTTTTCTGATCATATACGTGGTAACGCAGCGCCGTCAGACCATCGGTAATACTTCCCAGACCAACGCCCTGTATATAGCTGGTGTTGTACCTGGCTCCTCCGGCATTGTAATCAGTGGCCCGCGCTATACAATCCTCAATCAGCAGGGATAAAAACGGGGCAGGCAGTTCGGAGGCATACAGGGCCTCGATGCGGTCATTGCCATCCATTTTGATTTGGGCAAAATGTCTCAGTTGACAGGCAAAGGCATGCATCAAATCGCCGAAACAATCAAAGTTGACCGGATCACCTGTTTGCAGGCCAATCTGTTTGCCTGTTCGGGGATCAAATCCATTGTGCAGGGTCACTTCAAGGATCTTTGCCAGGTTGAAATAACCCGTCAGG
>SKOF01000160.1 GCA_007120155.1 Thioalkalivibrio sp.
CACGGCTTCGCCCGCTCGGTCACAATGTGGCAACCGGCAGAGGCCCTCCCGCAAAAGAGGCGGTTGACAATCAAAAATACAAATTAAGGTTTAATCTATTTGTTATTTTGCAGGCTTTTTTGTATGTTTTGTCAAAAAAATATCCTTGTTAAGGTTGTTTATGTCCTTTGAAGTTTAGGGAGCTGTATAATTTTTATTTGCCCCCGTATCCGTAACCATAACCATAGTGACTATATTTGCTGACATTTTTCACATCATTGATGGCCAGCACCAGCTTGTTAACCTTCGATTTTTCCTTGAACTCCCTGATAAAATGCAGGTCAGTTTGCAGGCTAAACCCATGGCGGATGACATATAGGATTATAGTGGCATGTTTTACCAGGGGTTGGGCATCAGCCACCAGCCCTATGGGGGGTGTGTCCACCACGATGAAATCAAAGTCATGCAAGCCCTCCATGAACACGTTCATTTTTTCACTGTCAATTAATTCGGCCGGATTGGGTGGGACAGTTCCTGCGTTGATTTGGTAAAGGTTTTTGTGATGCTTGGATGGTATCATAATATTATCAAGTGAAAGCTGGCCGATTAAATAATTGGACAGACCCCTATCATGACAGCTCCCTCCGTTTAAGGATGTGGAGGGCTTACGCAGGTCGGTATCCAGCAATAAGGTTTTCCGGCTTGACAGGGCCAGGCTTGCCGCCAGGTTCAGGGCAGTAAAAGTTTTGCCTTCTTTGGCCCTGGTGGAGGTAACCAGGATCATTTTTTTTGATGCTTCCGGTGAAAAAAACTGCAGATTGGCCCGCATGCTTCTGAAGGCTTCCAGTGTTTTTGATTGTGGGGTATCCAAAATAACCGGTTGGAGGTGTTTCGGTTTTTTTGATTGGGGATGGCGGGGAATCATGCCCACCACCGGCAACCCTGTTTCCTTGACAACCAATTCCTTGTCTGTAATTCTGGTGTTTAAAAAGTCACGAAGCGTTAGTAGGGCCAAGGGCAATAGCAAAGAAGCCATCAGCGCAAGCATGTAATTCATTTGTTTTTTGGGTGAAACTTGCCCCATGCTTCTGGCTGGGTCAATCACCCTGTGGTCTGGCATGTTTGAGGCCAGGGCGATGCCCGCTTCAGACCGCTTTTGCAAGAGGTAGTTGTAGGTGGCATCGTTCAGGTTAAACAGACGCTGAATCCCCATGAGTTCACGCTCTGTATGGGGCAGCTCATTGATCCGTGCTTCAACTTGCGCCGTACGTCTGCTTAAATCATGGAGCATGATATCGGATGCAGCCAGCAAACTTCGCAGATTTTCATCCAGGCTGTTTTTTCGCTGAGCGATTTCCCGGTCGAGGCTTTGAATCCGGGGGCTGCTTTCGGTGGTGGTGAGCAGCAGCCGTGTTCTTTCACTGTACATTTTGCTCAGATCCATCAGCAGCGTATTCAGGATGGGGTCATTGATGCCAAGAGAAGCCGGGGCAAAAACCTCATTGAAATCCCTGTTATTGTCTGCGAATTCAAGCAAGAACGCATAATACCTTCGCCTGACTTGCAGTTCACTCATATCATGGTCAAGCATCTGCAACTCATTGATCAGTTGGGTAGAGATGAGGCTGACATCAATTAGCTGCCTGTCCTGTCTGAAATCCTGCAATCCGGTTTCAGCCATTGACAAGCTCTCTGAGGTGATCGCGATCTGCTCATCTATGAAGGCAATGGTATTTAGCGCGATTTTATTCTTTTCCCGGAGGTTTTCTTCAATATACTGGGCCGTCAGCCTGTCTGCAAAATCAGTGGCGCGTTGCTCGTTTGTGGCCTTAAAACTTATCTCCACAATGGAGTAGCCTGGCCCTACAGGCTCAACCTTTAAACCCCCGGCATAGGTCGAGGTCAACTTACCCGGGTCATGGATGACAAATTCAAACACCTGATGGGTATGTTCTGATGGGTCAAACAGATCTGTCAATTCCACCATAAATGATACATCTTCGGTGGTGATCATTTCTCCAAAAGTATAACGTCTGCCCTGATTCAGTATGCCATAACCGTTTGAATCATGGAACGTGAAATGATCTTCGCCCAGCAATTGAACCTTGTATCTGTGGGTCCCTGTGTGCTTAAGCTCAGGGTGGAGGTAGATCCGGAAGGGGCTATTGTGGTAGATTTCGGTGCGGATGCTCCATACGGGGTTTTTTATCAGGCTATAATAAGACACCCCCACATCAAGGTCTTGCAGCACTTTTTCGATCAGGGTATTTGATCTCAGGATGGCCTTTTCATTAAACCAGTTGCTCCGGCCACTGTAGATATCAATTTCACCCACAACCGGAATCATGACCTGATTCTCCCGTATCAGCATGGTGGATTTGACCAGGTATTCGGGTTCTTTCAGCTGATTGAAAACAAATGCCCCGCACAGTGCCAAAAATGCACTGATGGCAAAAAGATACCAGTGGGGGAGGTATTTGAAGAAAAGCTTTTTCAGATCCAGGCTTTCTTCATTGACTTGATTGGTTTGCATGGATTATCGGAGAAAGTTGATTAATAGCAATGACGTGGAAATGGATGAGAATATCACCCCAAACGGAAATTGGTCAAACCCAAATCTTTTGGCCCGCAGTGGTTCTACATAGACCAGGTCATTGGGTTGAAGATAAAACAGTTCATCGCTTACAGCCTGGCTTTTTGTAATGTCCAGCTGGCCAAAAAACAAACCATTGGGGGTGTTTCTGATCACGTGCACATTTCTGCTGCCGTAATTGGTCAGGTCGCCGGCCTGGGCAAGGGCATCCATGAGGGTGAAGCCATGGTCATATACATAAAAACGCCCCGGACGCCTGACTTCACCCAGAACTGTTACGGAGAAATTGATCAGCTTAGCCGTTACGGTGGCATCCACCAGGTATTTTTTTGCCTGGTCATGGATGGCTTGTTGTGCTTGCTCCAGATTCAACCCTGCCATTTTTACAGACCCCATTACCGGCAGGTGAATGTCACCTTCAAGGTCAATGGTGTAACCGTAAAGGTAAAGGGCCGGATCGCCAGTATCTCCAGGCCGGACGTTAATCCGCCTGGTCATGTCCGGATTGAATACATCATACATTTCAGGGTCTGAAGCAAGGATGCTGACATGGAGAATATCGCCCGGCTGCAGTAAATACTCAAGTCTGTTTACCGGCAGCTTTTCATCGGATGGAGGGGCATGCTGAAAGTAAGTGAGTTTGTTTTGCGGGATGCAGGATGAAATCAAAAAAAGCAAGATCAGCGGCGCGTAACGGATAGATTGTAACAGCATGGGTAGTCGAATTCTTTAAACTTGATAAAAAGTACGAGAAACCAATGGGTGTATGGCGTAAATATATAATTATATTTTATACAACAGATATAAATATGATATATATTTTTGACGAAATGATGAATAGTGGGGCAAGGGGTTAAAATATTTGCTTAAACGGTCGATGGATGCACCGTTCAAGGCAAAAAAACTACCACTAAATAATTATTGTATAAAAACATTGACAAATGCAAAAAATATGCATATGTTTACAGCTTGATGAATGAATACAGCAGGTTGGCTGGGTGACTTAACTGCCTGCAGCCATTTGTTCTGGTATTGAAATGGAGGTTATTTAATGAAGATCCGGTTACTACTTGTTTTGTTTTGGCTGTATGGCGGGATGCTTTTGGCACAGCCCGTGCCGCCCGGTGAGCGCGGAAGCGACGACAACCAACCCACCGGAAGCATTGGTTCGGGTCTGGTCATTATGCTGGCTTTGGGAGCTGGCTACGGAGCAAAAAAAGTTTACCAGGCTAGCTACCGCCTGCAGAAGTGAAGTCGATTTCTGCGGTATTTTTTTATTGTAAAAAGAATGCTTACCGTAGTTTGCCAGTTGATTATAAGCGGTAATTTCAAGCAACTGCCCTTCGGTAACTTTCCCAGCCAGGTTTAGTATGCCGGTAAATTTCCGCTTTGTCAGCC
>SKOF01000396.1 GCA_007120155.1 Thioalkalivibrio sp.
CTGACCAACAACGAGGTCCAGCGGTTCGGCATCGAGGCCGCTATTCCGCAGGAGCCGAACGAAGACGCTACGGTTTCGGCTACATAGCCGATACCTAGCTAGGAGCAGGGGATGGATGAAGAGTCTCTTCTCGGCCCTGAGATCGAGAAGCAGATACGTGAGGAAGAAGAGGGAGCGAGTCCGAAGAGAGCAACCCTCGATCTGCTGAAGAAGAAGCAACAGGTCACCAAGGACGTCACGCTGGTCGTGACCGACGATGACGGTGAGCCTGTCGAAGTGAGCTTGTCGTTCAGGGGCATCCCCGCCCATGAATACGACAAGCTCATTTCTAAGTTCCCTCCTCGTCCCCAGGACAAGAAGCAGGGGTACAACTACAACCCGGACAAGTTCGGTCCAGCTCTCGTCGCCGAGACCTGTATCGATCCGAAGATGACCACCGAGGACGTCGAGGAGCTGTGGGAGTCCGACAACTGGAACCGTGGTGAGCGGATGATGCTCATGATGGCTGCCATCGAGGTCTGCACCACGGGTCTCAACGTCCCTTTCAAGAGGCCCGATTCCGATTCGACCACCAGTTTGCTCTAGAGATGCGGCTGTGCAACACCTGGGGGATCCCACATAGCGAGTTCCTCCTCTGGGACGATGAAGATCGGGCAAAAGCTCTGGCATACGAACGGCATCGAGCACAGATCTGCGAGATGTGTGGAACAGCACCCTGGGAGTGGGACGAGAAACAGGGAGGAAGCAGGTTCGCATACGAACCCGTCGAGGAGATCTGCCCAGGGTGTGAACGGAAGGATTGGCTGAGGAAGGACAGCGATCGCAAGGACGGCGGGGTCATCACCCTTCAGAAGAGATCATTGGAGTAGCCGGTGGACGTCGGGGCGATGGCTCAACAGGCCGCGATGGGCGATGGGGGGATGTCCCAGCAGGCAGCTCGTGAGGTGTCCGTCCTGCTCTCGGCCAACACCGGGCCGTTCAACAAGGAGATGGAGAAGGCCGCATCCGCGACCAACGATCTCGCGGATGCACTCCATCGGGTCGAGAAAGCCTATGTCGGGGTCCTGAAGTTCATCGGTAAGGGGATGATCGGGATCGGGGCCTCGATGCAGGCCACGGCCACAGGTGCGGTCTGGACCGCCGCGCAGTTCGAGGAGTCCTTCGCCCGTGTGGCCAAGACCACCGGGCTTGAGAACGAGCTGTTCGGTGCGACGGGGAACCTGGCGAACTTCGGGGCGACCCTCGGTCTGGGGGACAACGCCCTCCAGCAGTTCGAGAACGACATCCGTGCGCTTTCGACCCAGATCCCGGTCGCGGTCCAGGAGCTGAGCTACCTCGCCGACGTCGCCGGGACCCTGGGGGTCGAGTCCGACAACCTCGCGCTCTTCGCCGAGACGGCAGCCAAGCTCGGTGCAGGGATCAACGAGCTGGGCAGCGACCAGGCCATCGCTGGGCTCGCGAACCTGATCGGTGCTTTCGGTGATGCCGAGGACACCGTGGTCAACCTCGGTTCTGCCCTGGCCGAGCTGTCCAACAACACCCGTGGTAACGCGGCCGAGATGCTCCAGTTCTCCGATCGTCTCGCAGGTACGGCGGTCCAGGTCGGGATGACCGCCGAAGAGGTGCTCGGGCTCGGTGCGGCGATCTCGGCCATCGGGGTCATGCCTGAGCTGGGTGCCTCGGCGATGGTTCAGGTCATCACCCGGTTCTCACAGGCCGTGCAGCGTGGAGGCGATGACCTCGCGAAGTTCGCTCAGGCGATGAACCTGACCAAGGAAGAGCTGACGACGATGTGGCAGGACCAGGGCGCGACCCAGGTCATCGTCCACTTCCTCCAACGCTTGAGCGACCAGGGGGAGGAAGCCTCGCTCACCCTGGAGCGTCTCGGTCTCTCCGGAGTGAACATCACGCAGGTCTTCGGTGGTCTCGCTGCGCAGATGCACGTCGTGAGGGAATCCCTGGACATCTCGAAGGAGGCGAACGAAGCAGGGGAAGCCGTCGATGAGCTTGCCGGGATCCGGTTCGACACCGTGATCATGGCTCTGCGGCAGTTCCGACAGTCCACCACCGAGGTCTTCCGGTCGATGGGCCAGGCGTTCCTCGTTCCTGTGAAGATGATCATCGACGGCATGACCAGCCTGGTGAACCTCTTCAACATCCTCCCTCAGCCGATGAAGACCATCATCGGGCTCGTGGCAGGTCTCGGAGGTGCCGCGCTCACAGCCGCTGGAGCGTTCACGCTCTTCTTCGCGTCGTTCCACGGGTTTTTCATGATCCTGCACACGATCCCCATCCTCCTGGCTGGGGTGCAGAAGGCGCTGATCGGTATCGCAGGTGCTCAGGGAGCTGCGGCGGCAACGACATCGATTCAGCGCCTGATCAACGTGTTCACCGGGTTCGCCAGCTTCCTGACCGACATCCCAGGGACCATAGGCAGAGCGTTCACTGCTCTGGGCGCACATCTTGTGATGTTCGGTACGGCGTTGAGGAACATGGTCGCTGCGGGGATGGTTGCGTCGCGAGCAGCCACCGTCGCGTTGGCCACGGCACTCAAGACCGTGCTCGTCTCCTCTGCTGGAATTGCGACTGCTGCGCTCGGCAAGCTCGGGGTAGCGCTCAGGTTCGTCACGACCCTCACCGTGGCCGAGACCATCGGGGCCATGGGTACCGCGATCAGATCGATGGGGTTCGCCTCGGGTATGGCACTCAAGGCGCTCATCCCGCTCACCGCTGCTCTGGCGAAGGTCCTCGGGCCGATCATCGCGATCGGTGGTGCGATCTGGTGGTTGATCGACGGCAAGCGCGCATGGGCAGAGGCCACCGAGGAGCAGACCTCCAAGCTGGCTGAGCTGGCCGATAACGCGAACCTCGCACTGTCCGGGATCCAGCAGCTCAGTGACGTGATCGTCGATCCGACGATCGGGACCGATCTTCAGTTCGAGGCGAGCGATCTTCTCGACACCCTGGCGCGTCTCGACGAGCGGGAGACCAAGGACTACCTGTTCCTCTACGGGATGCAGCTTCTGGCCGGGGGATCCGAGCCCGAGGCCGTCCGTCGTCACATCGAGGAACTCGCCGAGCTGGCGGGGACCCCGATCATCTTCACGTACGACATCCGGGATCTGCGCTCGGGAGAGGGATTCAGGGACGCAGCAGAACGACTTGAAGAGGCGTTCTCCAGGGCTGGTCAAGCCTTCGACCCCAGCGATGAAGGTTGGTTCTCACGTGCCTGGAACTGGATGAGGGATCGTCCTTCCCCGACCCAGCAAGCGGCGTTCACCGATCAGCTCGCACAGACCAGTGTCGTTGCGAACCTCATGCCCGAGGAGGACATCGCAGGGAGGATCGCGCTCTACCACCAGGCGTTGCAGGACATCGAGCGAGGTCTCGATGAAGGTGACATCACCCGGAACCAGGCAGCGTGGTTGCGTGAGCAGATCGAAGAGCTGCAACTCATCCCCGAGACCCTCCAGGACATGGTCGATCCCATCCCTCTGGGGATCAGGTGGTTCTGGACCGATGTACCGGATGTGCCTTCGGCGCAGGAGTTCCTGGCTGCGGCGATCGAGGACGAAGACTTCGCCGATGTCATGGGGATGCCGGACATCCAGGAACTCATCGAGGAAGAGCTTCCCATCCCTGGATGGTTCTCGAACGTCGTCGGCGACACGCTTCGCATCAAGGACTCGGATCTTCCCGACTTCGCCCATGACTGGGGGCTCGAAGGAGCGACCCACGAGGTCAACATCTTCGCCGAGGCGATCCGAAACATCGATCCGGATGCCTTCGATCGCATCTCCGAGAAGCTGATCGATCTCCAGGTCGACTTCAACGATGCAGCGGCAGCGGCCGGGATGATGTCGAACGACTTCGCGAACGCGATCGAGGAGGCGTTCTTCACCGCGTCGGCGATGAGTGATGACATCGAAGCAGGGCGTTTCCTCGACTTCTTCTTCGAGCAACACCCA
>SKOF01000359.1 GCA_007120155.1 Thioalkalivibrio sp.
ATCCTCGCCGGAGAGCAGGACATGGACGGCTTTTACTATGCCAGGCTGAGGAAGACTTGATCATTGCCCCCCTACATCCCCTGCGCCTCACGGGCCTGCTCCTCGCGGGATGGCTGATGGCGGGCTTCGCCGGGCCGGCCGAGGCGAAGGAAGGACCGCTGTTTTCCGTGGATTTTGCGCGCACGCAACTGGTGGATGGCGTGTATCAGCTCAATGCCGGCATCCGGTATCAATTGAGTCCCGCGCTGAGCGACGCGCTGCATAACGGAGTGGCCCTGGTGTTCGAGGTCCAGGTGGACGTCCATCGTGTGCGCGCCTGGTGGCTGGACGCCCATGTGGCCACGGTCGTCCAGCGCTACCGGCTGGAGTACCACGCCCTCAGCCGCCTGTATCTGGTCACCCATCTCAACACCGGAGTACAGCACAGTTTTTTTCGATTCTCCTCGGTGCTGGCGTTTCTCGGTGAGCTGGAGGCGCTGCCCCTGATGGACGCCAGCCTCCTGAACCGGGAGAGTCAGTATGACGGCCGCCTCAGGGCGCGGATCGCCGTCGACGCCCTGCCCCTGCCCCTGCGGGTGCGGGCCTACCTGTCCCCGGACTGGAGTCCGGTGAGTGATTGGTACACATGGTCGCTGCGCTGAAACGTCTCTCGCTGGGTTTGCTGCCCATGGCGGTGATCTTCGTGCTGCTGCTGGGGTCGCTCTACGTGATGGGCGATGCGGCGCGCAACTCCGAGCGTTTTGAACGCCTCTACATCTGGCTCCTGCTGCTGAACACGCTGGGTCTGGTCTTCCTGTCCGTGCTCATCGGCACCAAGGTGTATCAGGCCGTGCGCCAGGCGGTGAACCGCGAACCCGGTTCACGGCTCACCCTCAAGCTCGTGCTGATCTTCGTGGTGCTCGCCCTGGCGCCGGTGTCGATCGTGTATTACTTTTCGATGAAGTTCCTGGACGAGGGCATCGACAGCTGGTTCGACGTGCGCGTGGAGAAGGCCCTGGAGGACGCCCTGGAGCTGTCGCGTTCCTCGCTGGAGCTTCGAACGCGTCAGCTCACGCGCCAGACAGAGGGGCTGGCCGAAGATCTGGTGGACGTGTCCGACGCCCTGGCCCCGCTGACCCTCAACGACCTGCGCCAGCGAAGCGGGGCAAGCGAGTTGACGCTCATCGGCAGCAACAACCGCATCGTCGCATCGAGCATCGGGGATACCGTGCGCAGACTGCCCAGTCTCCCGAGTCCGGAGGTCTTCCTGGTGCTGGCCCAGCGGCAGAACTACGTGGCGCTTGAGCCGGTGTACGACACGGGCCTCTATATCCGGGTGGTGGTGCCGGTGGCCGCGCAGCGCCCGGGCAGCGAGGGCCGCATCCTGCAGGCCATCTATCCGGTGGAGGGCCGCATGAGCGCGCTGGCGGACAGCGTCCAGGACGCCTTTTCCGAGTACAAGGAATTCGCCTATCTGCGGGCACCGTTGAAGCAGAGCTTCGCCATCACCCTGTCACTGGCCCTGCTGGTGTCCGTACTGGCCGCGGTCTGGGCGGCATTCTATTCGGCGGGGCGGCTGGTGGCGCCGATCCGCGAGCTGGCGGAAGGCACACGGCGGGTCGCGGCGGGGGAGTACCACAAGAAACTGCCCGTGAGCCAGCGCGACGAGCTCGGATTTCTCGTGCGCTCGTTCAACGCCATGACGTCCACCCTTGCGGCCACCCGGGACGAGGCGGAACGCAGCCGGCGCCTCGCCGAGAGCCAGCACGCCTACCTGGAGACCGTGCTGCAGCATCTGTCATCCGGCGTGGTCACCCTGGATTCACAGCGGGTGCTGCGCACCGCCAATGCCGCCGCCGCGCAGATCCTGGAGGCGGACCTCACGAACCGGATCGGGCACACGCTGGCGGATATCGGTCACGAGAACGCGCTGGTACAGCGATTCAACGAGCAGCTCACCAGCCTCCCCCGGGAGGAGGACGAGTGGCGGGCGCAGATCACCGTGTTCGGCAGCGGCGGGCGCAAGGTGCTCATGTGCCGCGGGGTGGCCCTGCCGGCCCGCAGCGGCGCCCACGGCGGGGTGGTAATCGTGTTCGACGACATCACTGCGCTGTTGCAGGCCCAGCGGGATGCCGCCTGGGGCGAGGTCGCCCGACGGCTGGCCCATGAGATCAAGAATCCGCTCACGCCCATCCAGCTTTCCGCCGAACGTCTGCAAAGCAAGCTGCTGCCCGGCATGGACACCGATCAGGCCCGGGTCCTCCAGCGCGCCACCCACACCATCGTGCAGCAGGTGGAGGCCATGAAGGCCATGGTCAACGCGTTCAGCGATTATGCGCGCACGCCGCACATGTCCGTACACCCGTTGAGTCTCAACGACCTCGTGCGCGAGGTGGCGGATCTGTACGGCAACGACAGGCGCCACCTGACCCTGACCCTGGCGGATGAACTGCCCGACATCCAGGCGGATGCCGGGCGCATGCGCCAGTTGCTGCACAACCTGATCAAGAACGGCCTGGAGGCCCTGGACGGCGTGAAGAACCCTCGCCTGGAGATGGAGACCCGCTGTGTCCAGGAGGCCCGCTGCAGCGTGGTGGAACTGTCCGTGCGTGACAACGGACCCGGCGTGCCGGAGGAGTTCATGCCCCGGCTGTTCGAGCCCTATGTCACCAACAAGCCCAAGGGCACGGGCCTGGGGCTCGCCATCGTCAAGAAGATCGTCGAAGAGCACAACGGCATGGTGTGGGCCGAGAACCGGCACGACGGCGGCGCGTGCGTCACCATCCGCCTGCCCATCAGCAGCGAGGCCGCGGCCGAGCGTCACGGCGCCCGGGAGGCCGGATGAACGAACTGAGTATTCTGGTGGTCGACGACGAGCCCGATATCCGGGCCCTGGTGCAGGAGATCCTCGAGGACGAGGGCTACCGGGTGGAGGTGGCCGCCACCCTGGCCGAGGCCCGGGAACGGCGCAGCGCCCGGACCCCTGATCTGGTCCTGCTGGACATCTGGATGCCGGATGGAGACGGCATTTCACTGCTCAAGGAATGGCAGGAGGGCGGCAGCCTGGAGTTCCCGGTCATCATGATGTCCGGACACGGATCGGTGGAGACCGCCGTGGAGGCGACACGGCTGGGGGCCTACGACTTCCTGGAAAAACCCCTGTCACTGGCCAAGCTGATCCTCACCGTATCGCGGGCTCTGGAGGCCGACCAGCTTGCCCGCGAGAACGTGGGCCTGCGCCAGCAGCTGGAGCGCGCCGCCTATCCCGAGGGAGAGAGCGCGTTGATGCAGGACCTGCGCGCCCAGGTACGGCGCATCGCGCAGCACGACACCTGGGTGCTGATCAGCGGTGAAGCCGGCGTCGGCAAGCAGACCTTCGCCCGCTATCTGCACAGCCAGAGCAGCCGCCGGGCACATCCCTTCGTCGAGGTGGCGGTAGCCTCCCTGGCGCCGGACGAGTCCGCCGTCGAACTGCTGGGTCAGGAGCAGGGCGAGCGGGTGCGCCAGGGCCTGCTGGAGCGCGCCAGCGGCGGTGTGCTGTTCCTGGACGAGGTGGCCGACATGGACCTGCAGATCCAGGGTCGCCTGCTCAACGTCCTGGAGCAGGGGCGCATCACCCGGGTGGGCGGCAGCGAGCCGGTGGCCGTGGACGTACGCGTGGTGGCCGCGACCCAGAAGGACCTGGAGGCACTGGTACGGGAGGGCATGTTCCGCGAGGACCTGTTCTATCGCCTGAGTGTCGTGCCCCTCGGTATCCCGCCGCTTCGCGAGCACCGTGAGGACGTACCGGCACTTGTGGAGCATTTTGTCGCCAGCCTGCACGAACGCGAGGGGCTGCCGCTGCGGCATTTCGCACCCGACGCCATACAGCGCCTGCGCCGCCACGAATGGCCCGGCAACGTGCGCGAGCTGCGCAGCGTGGTGCAGCGCCTGCTGATTCTGGGCAGCGGCGAGGACGTCAACGGCAGCGAAGTGGAATTCGCGCTCTCCGGGCGCGGTCTGCGCGGTCCGGCCGAAACCGCACCGGGCGCGATCCCCGTGGACCTGCCGCTGCGCGAGGCCCGCGAGGAGTTCGAACGGGGCTACCTGCTGCATCAGCTGGAGCGGGCCGAGGGCAACATGACGCGACTGGCGCAACGGGTGGGTCTGGAACGCACGCACCTGTACCGCAAGCTCAAGGCCCTGGGCATCGAACCGCGCAAGACGCGCGGTGATGGCTGATAGAATGCACCGCCGAACACCCCTTGCGAGGAATCGCGCTTCATGAAGATCATCATCCTTGGCGCCGGGCAGGTGGGAACATCCGTGGCCCAGAGTCTCGCCCACGAGGCCAACGACATCACTGTGGTGGATGTCCGCGGCGACATCCTGCGCGAACTGCAGGCGCGCATGGATCTCCGGGGGATCGTCGGCGTGGGCTCCCACCCCGACGTGCTGGCGCAGGCCGGTGCCAGGGACGCGGACATGATCGTCGCCGTCACCAACAGCGACGAAACCAACATGATCGCCTGCCAGGTGGCCTACACGCTGTTCCACACGCCCACCAAGATCGCCCGGGTACGGGCCTCCGAGTACCTGTGCCACAGCAGCCTGTTCTCCCAGGAGGCACTGCCCATCGATGTGCTGATCAGCCCGGAGGAGCTGGTCACCACCTACATCCAGCGGCTCATTGAGCACCCCGGCAGTCTGCAGGTGCTGGACTTCGCCGACGGCCGGGTACAGCTGGTGGCCGCCAAGGCCTACTACGGCGGGCCGCTGGTGGGACACGAACTGCGCGAACTGTCCGAGCACATGCCCGGCATCCAGACGCGGGTGGCGGCCATCTTCCGGCGCGACACGCCCATATTCCCGGAAGGCAATACGGTGATCGAAGCCGACGACGAGGTGTTCTTCGTCGCTGCCAAGAAGAACATCCGCGCCATCACCAGCGAGCTGCGCAAACTGGACAAGCCCTACAAGCGGGTAATCATCGCGGGCGGCGGCAACATCGGCAGGCGCCTTGCCCAGGCGCTCTCGGGAAAGTACCAGGTCAAACTCATCGAACGCAGCCGTGAGCGCACCCGGGAACTCTCCGAGATACTGGAGAACGTGATCGTGCTGCGCGGCGATGCCGCCGACGAGGATCTGCTGCTCGAGGAGAACATCGACAACACGGATGTCTTCTGCGCGCTCACCAACGACGACGAGGCCAACATCCTGTCGGCCATGCTGGCCAAGCGACTGGGTGCCAGGAAGGTGATGTCCATCATCAATCGGCCGAGCTACGTGGACCTGGTGGAGAGCGGCGCCATCGACATTGCCATCTCTCCGCAACAGGTGACCATCGGCGCCCTGCTTGCCCACGTGCGCCGGGGCGACGTGGTGGCGGTTCACAGCCTGCGGCGCGGGGCCGCCGAGGCCATCGAAGCGGTGGCGCACGGGGATTCCAAGACGTCAAAGGTGGTGGGCCGGCGCATCGACGAACTGAAACTGCCCCGGGGCTGCAACATCGGCGCCCTGGTACGCGGCGACGAGGTGATCATCGCCCACCACGACACCGTCATCGAGGCGGAGGACCACGTCATCCTGTTCCTGGTGGACAAGCGCCGCATCAGCGAAGTCGAGCGCCTGTTCGCGGTGAGCGTCACGTTCCTATGAGTGGCAAGTGGCAAGTGGCAAGTGGCGAGGGAGGCGCGCGCAAGCGCGCGCTTTGCCGTTCCTTGCCACCTGCCACTTGCCACTTGCCACTGCTTTTATGCAGTTAACAGTCATCCAGCGCATTCTGGGCCTGTTGATCATGCTGTTCAGCATGGCCATGCTGCCCCCTGCCGCGGTGGGCCTGTACTACGGGGAACAGGCCATGTGGCCGTTTCTGGAGGCCTTCGGCATCCTGCTGCTCGCGGGCCTGGTGATCTGGGCACCGGTCTACAGGGTGCGCAAGGAACTTCGCCTGCGTGACGGCTTCGTGGTGGTGTTCATGTTCTGGATGGTGCTCGGCGTGTTCGGCGCCCTGCCCCTGTACCTGGACGAGTCGCTGGCCATCTCCGTGACTGATGCAGTGTTCGAGTCCATGTCCGGGCTCACCACCACCGGGGCCACCGTGATCTCCGGACTGGACGACCTGCCGCGCGCCATCCTCATCTATCGCCAGCAGCTGCAGTGGATGGGCGGCATGGGCATCATCGTGCTGGCGGTGGCCATCCTGCCGATGCTGGGCGTAGGCGGCATGCAGCTGTACCGGGCGGAGATGCCGGGGCCGGTGAAAGACACCAAGCTCACTCCGCGCATCACCGAGACCGCCAAGGCCCTGTGGTACCTGTATCTGGGGTTCACCGTGGCCTGCGCGACGGCCTACTGGGCCGTGGGCATGGAGCCCTTTGACGCCATTGCCCACAGCTTTTCCACGGTGTCCCTGGGTGGCTTCTCCACCCATGATGCAAGCATCGGACACTTCGACAGCGCGGCGGTGGAGGCGGTGGCGGTCACGTTCATCCTGCTGGGCGGCGTGAACTTCGCATTGCATTTTCTCGCATGGCGCGGGGTGACCATCGCGCATTACTGGAAGGACGCGGAGTTCCGTGCGTACGTGACCATTGTCGCCACCGTGTCCGCCATCAGCGTGGGTTATCTGTATTACACCGCAACGACGGAGGGCTGGAGCGACACCCTGCGCCAGGGCATCTTTCAGGCGGTCTCCATCGGCACCACCACGGGCTTCACCACCACGGATTACTACAACTGGCCGGGCTTTCTGCCGGTACTGCTGATCCTCACCAGCTTCGTGGGCGCCTGTGCCGCATCCACCGGGGGCGGCATCAAGGTCATCCGCATCCTGCTGCTGCTCAAACAGGGACAGCGCGAGGTGCTGCGCCTCGTGCACCCCAATGCGGAGATCGCCGTCAAGGTGGGGCGTAGTGCCCTGTCCAGCCGGGTGGTCGAGGCGGTGTGGGGGTTCTTTTCCGCCTACGTGGCGGTGTATGTCATCATTCTGCTGGCGCTCATGGCCTCCGGCCTGGACCAGGTGACGGCATTCTCCGCCGTGGCGGCCACCCTGAACAATCTCGGGCCCGGCCTGGGAGAAGTGGGTCCCCACTACGCGGACATCAACGACTTCGCCAAGTGGATGCTGTGCCTGGCCATGGTCATGGGCCGCCTGGAGATCTTCACGGTGCTGGTGCTTCTCACCCCGGCCTTCTGGCGCAGTTGAACCCGGGATATCGCCGTGTGCCTGACCGCCGGCCGCGCGCAACGCTTGCTTGACCGCAATGAGCCTGACCCCGGGGACGATGCATGACCGACACATTGCGCGACAAATGGGATGCCCGTTACCGGGACGCGAGCGTGGCGCAAGCCACGTCGTGCCGGGTGCTGGCGGAGTTCAGGCACCTGCTGCCCGCCGCCGGACGCGCGCTGGACGTGGCCGCCGGGCTCGGGGGCAATGCGCAGCTGCTGGCCGGTCTGGGACTCGAAACGGAGGCCTGGGACATCTCGCCGGTGGCCGTGGACAAGCTCAACCGGCACGCGCACACGCGCGGGCTGCCGCTGGCCGCGTCGGTCCGGGACGTGGAGAACGCTCCGCCCGAAAAGGGGATCTTCGACGTGATCGTGGTGTCCTATTTCCTCGACAGGACCCTGGCCCCCGCGCTCCGCGAGGCCCTGCGGCCCGGGGGCCTGCTGTTCTACGAAACCTTTACCCGCGAGAAGGTGGACGATGCGGGGCCGTCCAATCCGGACTTCCTGCTCGCCCCCAACGAACTCCTGCACCTGTTCTCGCCCCTGCGCCTGCTGGTCTACCGAGAAGAGGGCCTGGTCGGCGAGACCAGCCGCGGCCTGCGCAACGTGGCGTATCTGGTCGCCGTACGAGAGGGGTAAGGGGTCAGGAGGGAGGGGTGAGGCGCGTCCAACGCTTCACACCTGCCACCTCACCCCTCACGATATAATCATGACCATGATCGAGAAATTCCAGTCCATGCTCGATGCCGGGCAGGACAATGCCATGCTCCGCTTTTCCCTGGGCAACGCGCTGCTGGCCGAGGACCGGGCCGCCGAGGCGGTGCCCCACCTGCGCGCGGCCCTGGGTCACGATCCCAGGTACTCGGCGGCCTGGAAGCTGCTGGGCAAGGCACTGGCACAGTGTGGCGAACACCAGGCCGCCGTGGAGGCCCTGGATGAGGGGATCGCCGTGGCCGAGGCCCGGGGCGACAAGCAGGCATCCAAGGAGATGCAGGTCTTCCGGCGGCGGTCGCTGAAGCAGCTGGGCGGCGCCGATGGCTGAGGCGCGGGCCGCCCCGGCCCCCGAAGCGTATCGCGCGCCGTTTCACGCAGGCCTCGTCCATCCCCGTTACTGGCCCACCTGGCTGGGGCTGGGGGTGGTGGCGCTGATCAGCGTGCTGCCGCGCCCGCTTGTGCGGGCCCTGGGCCGGGGGCTCGCCGTCCTCATGTGGCGCTTCTCCGGCCGGCGGCGGCACATTGCCTCGGTCAATCTGGCGCTGTGTTTTCCGGAGATGGATGCAAGCACCCGTGATCGGTTGCTGCGCGAACACTTTCGAATCACCGCCCAGTGCTTCCTGGATTACGGCATGCTGTGGTTTCGCGGTCCCGGGGTGCACACGCGGCGGATCCGCCTGACGGGGGAGGCACATTACCGGGCCTGCCGGGAGGCGGGGCGGCCCGTGATCATACTGGCCCCTCACGCGCCGGCGCTGGATTTTGGCGGGTTGCGCATGAGCCAGCTCCATGACGGCGTGTCGTTCGCGAAGCCCATGAAGAACCCGGTGGTGGAATGGATCAATCACCGCAGCCGCACCCAGTACAGCGGCGATATCTTCGCCCGGGCGCAGGGCCTGCGCCCCGCGCTTCGTCATATCCGCCGGGGGCGTTTCTTCTACTACCTGCCGGACGAGGATCTGGGCCCGGAACATTCCGTTTTCGTGCCGTTCTTCGGAGTGCCCAAGGCCACACTTCCGGCCCTGGGGAGGCTCGCGAAACTCACCGGTGCCGCGGTGCTGCCGAGCCTGAGCATTTACCGTCCGGACGAGGACGTCTACGAGATGCGCCTGGAACCACCCATGGCGGACTTCCCCAGCGGCGATGTGCGGCAGGACGCGCGGCGCATGAACGAAGCCATCGAGGCGGTGGTTCGCCGCGACCCGGCCCAGTACCTGTGGACGCTCAAGTTCTTCAAGACCCGGCCGGCGGGAGAAGGCAACGTCTATTGAAGTGGGAAGTGTGAATTGGGAAGTGAGAAGAGAAACCAGACACCCTGCTTCCTACTTCCCGATTCACACTTCCGACTTCCTGGAAAACCGCTTGTAGCTCCACACGTACTGCTCCGGGCACTTGCGCACCAGTGTCTCCACCGCCTGATTAATGGCGGTGGCGGCGGTTTCAGGGTCTTCGCTGTAGAGGCCTTCAGGGGCAGGGATGGCATGATAACGATAGCCGCCGCCCCGTGGCAGGCGTTCGGCAAAACCGAAGACCACCGGCGTGCGCGCGGGGGCAGCGAGGCGGGCGAGCAGGATCATGGTGTAGGCCGGCCGCCCGAAGAAGGGCGCAAACACGCCGCTGGCGCCCTTGGGGGTCTGATCCGGCAGCATGCCGATGTATTCGCCCTGCGCCAACGCCCGGCGCAGGGCCTTGATGCCGCTCGGCGTGGTGGGCACCAATCGCGCGCCGGTGGCCTCCCGCGAGGCGCGCAGCAGCGCGTCCAGGGCCCGCATTCGCGGCGGCCGGTACAGGCTGGTCATGGGCCCCAGGGTGGCCAGGTGCAGACCGGCGAACTCCCAGCTGCCCAGATGGGGCGAGACCAGGAACGCACCCCGGGATTCGGCCAGGGCACGATCCAGATGGGCCTGACCCTCGATGCCCCGAAGCAGGGCCCGGATACGCTCCGGCCCGGCGCGCCAGAGCCAGGGGGCCTCGGTGAGCGCCTTGCCGGTCTCCATGAGGCTGGCCCGGGCCACACGCCGGCGCCAGGCATCGTCCTGTTCGGGAAAGCACCGGGCCAGGTTTGCTTCGGAGATGCGCCGCAGGCTGTTGGGACAGACCCACGCAAGCCAGCCCAGGGTCCCGCCGACGGCATGGTTCCATCGCAGAGGCAGGCGGGCCAGCAGGCCGAACAGCGCGCGAAGCAGCAGGCCGCCCATCGGGCGGATCAGGCCTGCCTGCGGACCGGCGCGGCCGGTGCTTCCGGGATGTCCTCAAGGCCCTCCGACATCAGCGGCCTCAGGGTGGAGAGCAGGTTGCGGAACAGGCGCGGCAGTTGCGCCTCCTCCCGGGCCAGCAGTTCCTTCATGTGCTGGCGCTGGGTGGGCATGTCGAAGCAGGCCGGGCAGTTCTCGCTGATCACGGGCAATCCTGCCGCCCCGGCGAAGTCCGCCGTCTGGCGTTCGCGCACGTAGACCAACGGCCGGATCACCCGCAGATCGCCGGCATCGATGCGGTAGTGGGCCTTCATGGTCCTGAGCCGGCCGCCGTGGAAAGCGCTCATGAGGAAGCTCTCCGCGAGATCGTCCAGATGCTGGGCCATGGCCAGCACGTTGAAGCCGTGTTCCCGGGCGGTGCGGTACATGAGGCCGCGTTTCATGCGCGAGCAGAAGGCGCAGTAGGAGTCGTTATCCATGTGCTCGGTGGCAAGCTCCATGATGGGCTCACGCACGTAGTGGTACTCGACCCCGAGCGATTTCATGTAGGGGATGAGGGGCGAGGGGTCGAAGGCCTCGCTCTGGGGGTCGATGGTGACCGCCGCCAGATCGAAGCGCACCGGGGCCCGGCGCTGAAAATGGTGCAGCAGGTGCAGCAGGCTCAGGGAGTCCTTGCCGCCGGACAGGCCCAGCAGCACCCGGTCACCGTCGGCGATCATGCGGAAATCGCCCAGGGCCCTGCCGGTGAGGCGGACCAGGGACTTGGGTGGCGTGGCGAATGCGCTCATCAGGGATTGAAGAGTACGTGCCCCGCTGTTTCCCGGCAAGCTACCAAAAAAAACCCCGGCTGCCGGTTCAGGAAGAACGGGCGGCCGGGGCACGATGGAGGCTCGATCTTGGGGGGCTCGAGCCAGATCCCGCTCAGGGGAGGAAGCGGGGAAGCGCCGGGCTAGAGCGCTTGTCCATTATGACAACGCTTGCGCCGGAAAAGTTTTGCCGGCCCCCGATAACCGGGCATGAAAGGGTGAAAATGTGAGGGATTTCCGATAGCTGAAGGCGGTCCGGCACGTCGGGCGAGCTGACCGGGCGGTCCGGTTTTCGGGGGAGCGGCGGTGGCCCGGGCAGCGGAATGCGGTTGGCGGATCGGAGGGAGCTGGACAGAGCTCACATTTCCGGTCACAGACCGATCGGGCGAGAACTTTTTTTCAGGCGCCCGGTCATAATCGGTAAGCGCTGTAGCCCGGCGCTTCCCCGCTTCCCTCCCTGAGCGGGTGGATGGCTCAGACTCCCCCAAGTTGAGCCTTTATTGAGCCCCGGCGCCAGCCGGGGCTTTTTTTTGCCTGCGCTGTTCCGGCGAGCCGCCGGTGGATGACCGCACGATTAGACGCGATTGGACGCGAAAATGCCCTCAAAATACGTTTATGTGCGTTTCCTTGCATTTATGGGCGAACCTCCCCATCGGCGGTCTCAAACCGGACCCCTCCCCCCGTGATGTGCGGGGGACGGGTGGGGGTGGTTTCCCTTGCCACCTGCCACTTGAGACTTGCCACTGCCTTTTAATGTGCGTCATCCCAGTTCTCGCCCACGCCGGCCTCCACCAGCAGGGGCACGTCGAGGTCCGCGGCCGTCGACATGCGCTCGCAGAGCGCCTCGCGCACCGGCTCCACGGCCGATGTCTCCACCTCCAGCACGAGTTCGTCATGCACCTGCATGATCATGGCCGCAGGAATTCGAGATTCGCGAATCCACTGATCCACCTGGATCATGGCCCGCTTGATGATATCCGCGGCGGTGCCCTGCATGGGGGCGTTGATGGCCACGCGCTCCGCCTGCGCACGGATCTGGCCATTGCGGGCGTTGATGTCCGGCAGATACAGCCGGCGCCCGAAGAGGGTCTCCACGTAGCCTGCTTCCCGGGCCTGTTCCCGGGTGGACTCCATGTAGGCCTTCACGCCGGGATAACGGGCGAAGTAGCGGTCCACGTAGTCCTGGGCGTCCCCCCGGTCGATTCCGAGCTGCCGGGCAAGCCCGAACGCGGACATTCCGTAGATGAGCCCGAAGTTGATGGCCTTGGCGGCCCGGCGCTGCTCGCTCGACACCTTGTCCAGGGTCACGCCGAAAACCTCTGCGGCGGTGGCGCGGTGGATGTCCTGGCCCTCGGCAAAGGCCCTGAGCAGGCCTTCGTCCCCGGAAAGGTGCGCCATGATGCGCAGCTCGATCTGGGAGTAGTCCGCCGCCACCAGCAGCCGGCCCTCGGGCGCCACGAATGCCTGGCGGATGCGGCGGCCCTCCTCGGTACGAATCGGGATGTTCTGCAGGTTCGGGTCCGAGGAGGACAGCCGCCCCGTGGAGGCTACCGCCTGGTGATAGGAGGTGTGCACCCGTCCCGTGTCCGGGTCGATGCGCTCGGGCAGCCGGTCCGTGTAGGTGGATTTCAGCTTGGACAGCGAGCGGTGCTCCAGGATCAGCCTGGGCAGGGGATAGTCCAGGGCGAGCTGCTCGAGCACGTCCTCGGCGGTGGAGGGCTGACCCTTGGGGGTCTTGCGGACCACCGGCAGCTTCTGGCGCTCGAACAGGATCTCCTGGATCTGTTTGGGCGAACCCAGGTTGAAGGCCCCGCCGGCGACCTCGTGGGCCTCGCGTTCGATCTGGCCCATGCGTTCGGCCAACTCGTGGCTCTGGGCAAACAACCGGTCCGCGTCCACCTTGACCCCCGTTCGCTCCATGCGCGAGAGCACCGGCACCAGCGGCATCTCGATCTCCCGGTACACCCGGCACTGGCCCTCGGCAGCCTCGAGTTGTGGCCAGAGGTGCGCGTGCAGCCGCAGGGTGATGTCGGCATCCTCGGCCGCGTAGGGGGTGGCGTCCTCGAGGCGCACCTGGGAAAAGGGGATCTGCTTCGCGCCCTTGCCGGCCACGTCCTCGTAATGCGTGGTGCGATAGTCCAGGTGCTTCTCCGCAAGGGTATCCATGTCGTGACGGCTGGCGGTGCTGTTGAGCACATAGGACTCCAGCATGGTGTCGTGGGCGATGCCGTCCAGTTCAATGCCGTGGTTGAGCAGCACATTGCGGTCATATTTCAGGTGATGGCCGAGCTTCCTGTGCTTCACACTCTCCAGCAGCGGCTTGAGGCGCTTCAGGGTCCTGTCCCGGGGCAACTGCTTCGGTGCATCGGCGTAATCGTGGGCCATCGGCAGGTAGGCCGCCTCGCCGGGGGTGACCGCGAACGACACCCCCACCACCTGCGCCTGCATGTAGTCCAGACTGGTGGTCTCGGTATCGAAGGCAAACAGCGCTGCCGCCTCCAGGCGCCCGATCCAGGCGTCCAGCGCCGCCTCGTCGAGAATGGTCTCGTAGGCCTGGGCGGACTGAACGGCGGGCGGGTCGTCTGTCGCGGCCTGCGTATCCCCCTCACCCGACTCCAGCTCCCTGAGCCAGGTACGGAACTCCAGGCGGGTGAACAGGTTCTTGAGCGTCTCGCGGTCCGGCTCGCCCAGGCGCAGGCCCTCGGGGGTCACGTCCAGTTCCACGTCCCGGCGCACGGTGACCAGCTCCCGGGACAGGGGCAGGTGTTCCAGGGCGGTGCGAAGATTCTCGCCCACCTTGCCCTTGATCTCGTCGGCATGCTCCATGATGCCGTCGAGGCTTCCGTAGGCATCAAGCCACTTCACCGCCGTCTTGGGGCCCACCTTGTCGACCCCGGGCACGTTGTCGACAAGGTGGGCATCAAGCCACTTCACCGCCGTCTTGGGGCCCACCTTGTCGACCCCGGGCACGTTGTC
>SKOF01000266.1 GCA_007120155.1 Thioalkalivibrio sp.
ATCACCGCGAGCCCGCACCACGTGGAGCTCGTGTAGTTCCCGCTCCATGAAGAAGGCCCCCGGGGAAGTTCCCGGGGGCCTCTTCGTTGCTGGTGGTTCAGGCGACCTGGCGGCGACGTCGGGCCAGGTACCAGCCGAGGGAGACCAGCAGGAGCCCTGCACCGATCAGCAGGCCGAGTTCGGCGCCCGTGATCGGGAGGATGCCGGCGTCACCGACGATGACGGTGATGGTGTCCTCCGCGAGCACGCCCTCAGGAAGCGTCGAGGGCGGCCCACTGACGGCCATCACCACGCTGGAGACCAGCAAGATCGCGGCTCCGATCAGGGTGAGGACGGAGGGACGCATCATGCACTCAAGTCGATGGCGTAGACCGACCCCGTGAAGGTTCCCGCGACGTTGAAGTTCGCACGGAACTCGGTCGTCTCGTCGTAGTCGTGATCAAGCGGGAACCCACCATCGGGCCCGAAGTACAGGTACAGGACGCCACTGTCGTCGTAGTTGAAGGTCAGCGGCAACCAGTCCTCGTCGCCCGGCGCGCGGTACTCCAGCGTCAGGTCACCGCGTTCGATGTCCGTTCCGCGCGTGACCTCGACGCCGACCGTGGCGTTCGCCACCGCAGCACCCGAGTTGGTGAGACTGACATCGAAGCGGAAGTCCTCACCGGTCGTGACGTTCAGCGGGTCGACCTTCACGAACGAGATGTCGACGTCGGGTACCGCCTCGACGTCGGCCCAACCGGCGCGAGTGATGCAGCCGTCGGTGTTGAAGTCTGCCGTTCCCGTGTAAGTGGTCCCGTCCTTGAACGTGAAGATGATCTCGTGCTGGAGGTGCTCACTGGGATACGGCGGGTACCAGTTGCCGTCGAACCCCTGCGCGGGGGTGATGTCCGACTCCTGCCAGGTGTAGCCGAAGGTCGTCCACTCGACCTTCTCGACGCCGCTGTGGTCGTCCAAGCTGAACGGCCACGGGATGATGTAGACCTCCTGGTCGAGAGGGTTCGTGGCGACGCCATTGACGCCGTCCGGCAGTCCCTCGGTCGGGCACGCGAACTCGTCGACCTCGACCGTGAGCGTGTCGCTGTCGAGTTCGTTCGCCTGCTCGCTCGGGAGCCCGTCCGGGTACGCGAACGCCGTGCCCATCATGCTGACGAGCAACGTCATGACCAACGTCATGACGAGGGTGGTCCTCTTCATCTGTGTTCCTTCTCCCTCGTCCGAGGGGGTTGTCGCCAGGAGTCCCCGGCGAGGTTGGTTACCGGTCGTCTAGGGGTAGAAGACCGGCGGGTCGACCCGCTCGATGAACGGGAGCTTGGGGTGCGGAGCGAAGCGGTCGACGGCGAACGCCGTGCCCAGCGTGCTGATGAGCAGCGCCATGACCAGCATCATGACGAAGACGGTCCTCTTCATCTGTGTTCCTTCTCCCTCGTCCGAGGGGGTTGTCGCCGGGGTTCCCGGCGAGGTTGCTATTGTCGCGCTACCGGCTGTTCGCTCGCGCCTGCCTGAGCTTGCGTCGTAGCAGCGCCGCTGTGTTGCGCGCGGAGCGTATGTCGCTCGGGCTGGAGGGCGCGAAGACCGGTTGTCGAAGTAGTGGGTGGGTGAACTTGATGTGGCCGTTCGAGGTCTTCTCGGCGACGTAGCCGAGATCGCAGGCCTGACCTACGACCTCGGCCATGTCCTTGCTGGACGTGAACCGTCGGTACGAACCCACGGTCCCTCAGACCTCGAAGGGCGCGGGGTCGAACAGCGTCGGCTGCTCCGGGCTCACCGGGAAGCTCGCCAGCGTGTCCGCCTGCAGGGCCTCCTCGGCCCCCAGGACGGCGCGACGGATCTGCGGGTCCTCGTCGTAGGCCTGTGCCTGCTTCGCGAACGTCGCGAGCGTTTCGAGTGTGGTGCGGTCGATCTCCATGTCAGTGCTCCGTTCGCGGGAGGTGTCCCCGCTGGTCGATGATGATCTCGTCCACGTAGGCGAACGGCCCGTCGAGGTCGTCGTCACGGTGGACGTGGTTCCGGTCGTAGGGGTGAGCGTGCCACCCGAGGTCGCCGTGCTCGTGCAGGTACGTGCGCGGGGGCTTCTTAGACGCGCGGTGGATGTCGGCGATGACCCAGCCGATGTAGAACGCGACCGCGAGGACGATGATCTCCACGTCAGTCCACCTCCGCTCTCATCCGCTCCGCGTACGCGACCGAGCCCAGGGTTCCGGGCACGACCTCGTAGCGCGAAGGTACGCGGTTGCCCCAGTAGTCCTCGCGGGCGACCTCGCCGAGCACGCACACGCCGGCTTCGAGAGCGTCCATCGCCTGACGACCGATGTGGCCTTCGAGGCGCCAGGCCATCCCGGAGTTGATCAAGTCCTGCAGGCTGAGGTCGAGCACGGTGTCGCTCACGATGGATCCTCCAAGATCTCGATGGCTTCGATGTCTCCGAGGGGGATGAACCGCTCCCACCCGTTGGACGTGACCCGCAGACGGTCTTTGCCGGTCCAGAGGAAGGCGAGTGCCTCTGACTCAGACCGGACGACGTGACGGGCGACACCTTCGACAAGATCGTGCGCATCGTCCGCGTCGCGGGGGAGGACGCGGACCCTGTCACCTGCCCGGGTGGCCTTGAGGACCACGGCGAGGAACTCAACCGTCTGCGGGTAGACCGCGAAGGTGTGGTTGCTGTAGTGCTCGGCGTAGGTCACGATGACCCCTCCATCGCCTCGATGAGGTTCTCGATGGCGGTGCGCTCCTTGGAGAGCTTCCAGTGCTCGTCGTTCGCGCGGCACGCCGCGTGCCACGCCGCGAGGTAGCCCTCTGCCAGCCACGCCTCACGCACACGGGGCGCGTACTCACGCAGCTTCTTCTTCGCGGAGTCGGTCAGGCTGCGACCGAAGTAGGTCGAAGTCCGGATGATCTCACCGTCGGCGTTGAAGTCCACGGTGAGGCGCTGGTACCCCACCCCGTTGGCAACGAAGGGGTCGGCGTCGAGTCCGGGGGTCTCCTCGTTGTGGTGACGCGGTCCCCACTCCAGCACGAGGGTGCGGCCGTAGATGGGGCGCACGCGAATCTTGGAGCCCTCGAACTCGAAGAGGTGCTCCGGGGGGAGCGCGGTCTGCGGAGCGAGCAACTCCATGTCGCGGTTGACGGCGTCGAGCGCCTGCTTCGCAGCGGCGAGCAACTCGTCGCGGACGGGGTTGGTGTAGGTCATCGTCATCGAATCCTCACTCCAGCCTGCTCCCAACGGTCGCCGCCGGCCGAGGACTTGCGTCCGTGCAGGATGAGCAGCGCGGCGTTGAGGGAGTCGGCCCACGGCTTGAAGGGGTGGCCCTTGGGCAGCGGGTTCATGATCATGCCGCCGATGTTGAAGTTCTTGCCGAGGTCGAACATCAGCCTCGCGCGGATGTAGGTGTAGAGGTCGACCGTGGTGCGGTTCGCGCCCCTCTTGACGAGGTCGCGGGGGGAGAGCCCGTAGCCGGCGCGGGGCTTGAGGTGCGGGCGGTCGGTGTACATGCCCGCCAGGATGAGGTCGACCTGCGGCGCGAGGACCCACCCGTCCCTGCAGGAGGAGCAGCGGTAGGAGCGCTCGGGGAAGTTGTCGGTCGCCGGGTAGGTCTTCATCCCGGTCGCGTCGCACGAGCGGCACGGTTGGTCGCCCGCCTCGGGCAGCGCAGCCCCGGCGAACTCGTCGACGGTGTTCATGACCTCTGCGACGAGGCGGGTCGCCTCGGAGAGCAGGTCGTCCATGGTCTTCTTTGGCGCGGTGGTGGCGGTTGTCACGAAGATGCTCCGAGTCGGTGGTCGAACTTGCTGCTGCCCCCTCATCGTACAGGGGTCCTACACGCTTCGCAAGTACCTCTTCCACACACGAGCAGGTCGTCGTGTAGAGTTGTCCCGACGCACTGACCCGGAGAACGACGATGACGACCACGCGCGCAGTGAAGGTCCGCCGGAAGGCCCCGAAACCGCCTCCTCGTGACACC
>SKOF01000302.1 GCA_007120155.1 Thioalkalivibrio sp.
CCCTGCAACCGGGCTCCGAAAGGAGCCCGGTTTTTCGTTTCAGGCAGTCCCGAGGCCTATGAGGGAACACATGTGAGACCCGGTGGAATAGCTCCGTCCCCGGAAACGTCCTTACCCGGATGAGCGCGACAGGCCGGTTGCCCGGCATACGCCGGCCCCCTCGACGACAAGATCACAACACGCCCGATCGCAGAAAAAGTTTGGAGGACAGCCCATTATGAATCTATCCCGCCGAGAATTCCTGCAGGTCCTGGCCGCGGCCAGCGCCGCCGGCTTCAGCCTCAGCGGCTGCGGAAACGGCACCGCCCAGGGCAATAGTGAAGCCAACCGGGCCGCCAACAGCCCCAGCAATCCCTACGAACTGAAGCCCTACGGCAACGTCAGCCTGATGCACTACACCGACTGCCACGGGCAGCTGTTGCCGGTGTACTTCCGGGAGCCCAACATCAACCTGGGTGTCGGCGACATGCACGGGCGTCCGCCGCACATCGTGGGCAAGCGCCTGCTCGAGTACTACAACCTCGAGCATCCGAGCCTCTGGTCCCACGCCTATACCTACCTGGATTTCACCGAACTGGCGGAGAAGTACGGCAAGGTGGGCGGTTTTGCGCACTTCGCCACGCTGCTCAAGAACATCCGCGCCCAGCGTCCCGGCGCCCTGCTGCTCGACGGCGGCGACACCTGGGGCGGCGGTTCCGGCACGGGCCTCTGGACCAACGCCCAGGACATGGTGGACATCCAGAAGATGATCGGCGTGGACATCATGACCGGCCACTGGGAATACACCTTCGGTGCCGACCGGGTGAAGGAAATCGTCGAGAACGACTTCGCCGGCCACATCGATTTCGTGGCCCAGAACGTGGTGGACGTGGACTGGGAGGAACGTGTCTTCAAGCCCTACGTCATCAAGAACCAGAACGGGGTGAACGTGGCGGTGATCGGCCAGTCGTTCCCCTATACGCCGATCGCCAATCCCCGTTACATGGTGGCGGAGTGGTCGTTCGGTATCCGCCACCACCAGATGCAGGACACCGTGAACGATGCCCGCGCCGAAGGCGCAGAGGTGGTGGTCGTACTGTCACACAACGGCATGGACGTGGATATAAAGATGGCCGGCCTGGTGGACGGTATCGACGCCATCATGGGCGGTCACACCCACGACGCGGTGCCCCAGCCGCTTGAGGTGAAGAGCCCCAATGGTCACACCTGCCTGGTGACCAACGCCGGCTCCAACACCAAGTTCCTGGGTGTGCTGGATCTCGATGTGCGCAACGGCCGGGTCCAGGGCTACCAATACAAGCTGCTGCCCGTATTTGCCAACCTGATCGAACCGGATCGCGAGATCGCCGACTACATCACCAACATGCGCAACCAGACGGTTACCTTCGACGGCGAGACCTTCAACATGCAGGAGAAGCTCTCCGAGGAGATCGCCGAGGCCGAGGAACTGCTCTACCGGCGCGGCAATTTCAACGGCACCTTTGACCAGGTGATCTGCGACGGCCTGATCGAACAGGTGGACGCCCAGATCTCCTTCTCGCCGGGCTTCCGCTGGGGCACCACCGTGCTGCCGGGCCAGAAGATCACCTTCGAGCACGTCATGGACCAGACGGGCCTCACCTATCCGGCCGTGACCCGCAACGAGATGACCGGCGAGATGATCAAGACCATCCTCGAAGACGTGGCCGACAACCTGTTCAACGAGGACCCCTTCTACCAGCAGGGTGGCGACATGGTGCGCGTGGGTGGTCTGAAGTATGCGATCGAGCCCGGCGGGACCATGGGTAATCGCATCTCCGACATGGAACTGGACGGCAAGCCCATTGAGCCGAACAAGACCTATGTCGTGGCCGGCTGGGCGAGCGTGCAGGAACAGCCCGCGGGCGACACGGGCCGCAAGATATGGGACGTGACCGCCGACTACCTGCGTGATCACAAGACCATTCGGGCGGGCAAACTGAACGTGCCCGTGATCAAGGGAATGGAGAGCAACCCGGGGCTGGAGAAACTCTAGCGCTCCTATCCTGTATGGAAACTGACCAGGCCCCGCCGGATCCCCGGCGGGGCTTTTTTGTGGATCCGTCAGGGAAGATCGCGTCCCGACTCAGGCTTCATTCGGGCCGTTGAATGGCCCATGCGCTTTCCCCTGATCGGACATTGCGGGCATGAGGTGCCCGGGAAGACGGAACATGGGTCCGGATCTAATTCCCCAGGTCCACACGCTCGACGAGGTCAGGCCCGTCATTTCCGGGCGAATTGACCCTGGCGCTGACCGGATAGGCCTCCATCAGGTCAGCGGGAAACGGTACCAGCAGGGCCCTCGCCTGCGCGGGAGTGCCTTCAAGCCAGGCAGTGCATGCCTCGGCCGTGAGCATCCCCGGCATGCGGCCCTTGGCGTGGATTCCTGCAACCAGGAGATTGGCCGGCACGGTGATGATGGTGCAGGAATCGACGGGCTCCCCGTCTGCCCTTACGGACCGGTCCCACAACCCCGCCAGGCCGAAGGGTTCGCCATCCACCATGCGGATGAACCAGGGTTGCTTCCCCCCGGCCAGATGCTTCCATTCATAGAAGCCGAGGGCGGGAATCACACAACGCTGCCCCCGCTTCCAGGGTCCGCGATAACTGGCGGCCGTCCCGATCGTCTCCACCCGGGCGTTGATGGTCGAATACCCGGGGGGTACACCCCTGGCCCAGATCGGGATCAGACCCCATCGCATGATGACGCCTTGCCGCGCGCCGTCCAGGTCGCGAACAACAGGCACCGGCGTGGACGGTGCGACGTTGAAGCCGGTCCAGTCCTTGCGCCACTGACTGCGCGTCAACGCAAAGGCCCGTTCGATCTCGGCATCGGTCCTGCTGACGAAGCGGCCGCACATGGCAGGGGACGATAACAGGTTCGTGAAATACTATCGATCCTGTGGCCGCGATCGCGGCTGCCATGCATCGGCAAGGCGCTGTGCTTCGGAGACCTCCTCGCGGCTCATGTGTACGGCCACCGCGTCACGATACCGGATGGCCGCTTCGCGCTGGCCCGGGTCGACGCCGTACATGCCCGCGGACTGATCCATGTGCACGGCCGCCAGGCTGGCCCATTTGTGGGCCCGTACGTAACTCTGCGGCACCCCCTGGCCGAGGGCGTACATCACACCCATGCCCAATTGGGATGGCCCGAAGCCCTGGTCCGCCGCCTTGCGATACCAGCGCGCGGCCTGCTGGTAGTCCCGGGGAACCCCGTAACCGTTGTGGAACATGTATCCGAGATCATGCTGGGCGAACGCACCACCCTGCCGCGCGGCCCTGTCGATCCAGTAAAAGGCCTGCTGATAATCCTGAGTGATACCCGTGCCATGGAGATACAGGTTCCCCAGCACCGCCTGATCCATCATTGACCCGCGATCCGCCGCCTGCCGCAAGGCCTCGATCTCCGCCCAATCACTGTCCGCAGACACCGGCGCCATCAGGAAAAGCGCCAACAAGACCGTACCGGGGCAGACGCCTTTCCGCCAGGATCCTGAATTGCCCGTATGGTTCCCCATCGCATACTCCAGGCGGTCCCGCCGCCGTACATGGGTATGGGGACGTCAGTACATGCCCGCGCTTCCATGCCCGGCATCGTTGCCCGCACAAGAGCGAGGGCGTGCATAACCGTTATTTTAGCAGGCTCCGGAGCAGGTGCCTCGGTACCCGTCAGAATTCCGGACGCCGATCACAGACCCGGTGTCCGCCTGGCCATGGAGATAAGGGCAGCAGGCGTTACAACCTGAGTCAACCGTCCGTGAAAGTGGGGCAAGGCAGGCAAGACCGGGGAAGAAGGGAAACTGGTGGGTCGTGTAGGATTCGAACCTACGACCAAGAGATTAAAAGTCTCTTTTTGACCCCTTTTGCCGCCTCTAGCTACAACCTCCCCCCCAATATAAACAAAGACTTAGCGCGACACAAGGCGACA
>SKOF01000241.1 GCA_007120155.1 Thioalkalivibrio sp.
AGGGCGGGTTGAAGGTTGTAGAGTTCCCGCCGGGCCTGCCGGCCGATGGTGAGCACGTCCGCGAGGCCGCGGTTGGTGACATAGACCGTGCGCACCCCGCGCCCCTCCAGCACCGCGTTGGTGGCCACGGTGGAGCCGTGGATCACGGCCAGGTCCGGCTCGCCCTCCAGCCCCATCTCCCGGATGCCCTGCAGGATCGCGCGCTCCGGGGCCTGCGGCGTGGACAGGACCTTGTGCACCCGCAGCGTGCCCGAATCCCACAGCACGAAATCGGTGAAGGTGCCGCCCGTATCCACGCCCAGTCGTTTCATGGCGCTAGTTTAACCCGCATGTTGCACCAGGGCGGTCGGGACGCTTGCGGCTTCCCGGTCCGCCTCGCTGGCTCGTAGACGGGGTAGGGGGAAGCCGCATCGGCGGGGCTTGGCGGATGCGCTTCGCTTATCCGCCCTACGAACCTACGGACCTTATCCACGCCACGAACTTGAAAGAATGGTCCTCCTTGCCGATCGGGGTATAGGGCGGCCCGTGGCCGCCACGCGGTGCCGGGGCCTGGCATCGTCCGGCGGGCACGACCCGCCCTATGGGTGTCGGCACAACACCCGTAGGGCCGTAGGCCGGAGACGGCGCGATGCGCACCGGGAGGCCCCAACCTTTCGCGAGAGAACAATCTCGTCGTCCCCCGGATTCCGCCGAATCAGGTCGCGGCAGGCGTGCTCTGGTATCATGATGCGCCCCGTACGTGTCTCCCGTCTCCGATGCCCCGACCGCCGCTCCAGGTTCAACTGGTCTCCTCCCGCGACGCCCTGGCGGCGGCCGACCGGCTGCTGACACACGTGCGCTTCGGCGTACGGACCGGGCACGACGGGGATGACCCCTGCCGCGTATCCGTCGGGCTTGCGCCCCTGTTCGAGGGCCCGGACTCCGAGGCGTGGTACGCCGATGCGCCCGTCACCCGCGGTTGGGACGATGGTGTGGGCTACGCCTGTACCGACCGGCTGCTGTTCGCCCAGCTTTACCTGCCCGACTCCACCCGCATGGCCGACGCCGCCCGCGAGGCCTATGCCCGGCTGCTGGCGTTTCACCGGGCGCGGGGCTATCCGGAACTGCTGCGCATCTGGAACTACTTCGACCGCCTCCTGGAACCGGCAGGCGAGGACGACCTGGACCGCTACCAGGCCTTCTGCAAGGGCCGCCACGAGGCCCTGGAGACCGCCGGCCTGCAGGCCGCCGCCCTGCCGGCCGCCACCGCCATCGGCACCGCGGCCCCGGGGCTGATCGTTTACCTGCTGGCCGCCCGGGAGCCCGGCGTGCAGATCGAGAACCCCCGGCAGGTGAGCGCCTACCACTACCCCCCGGACTACGGCCCGAAGAGCCCCACCTTCTCCCGTGCCACGCTCAAGGACTGGCCGTCCGGCGCGCACCTGTATATCTCCGGCACCGCCAGCATCGTCGGTCATGCCTCCCGACACGAGGGCGACGTGCGCGCCCAGGTGGACGAGATCATCGACAACCTGGAGGCCCTCATCGGCAATGTCTCCCGGGGCCACGGCCTCGACACGCTCGTGGGGCCCGGCGACCTCAGCCTGATCAAGGTCTACGTCAAGCACGCCCGGGACCTGGAGGCGGTGCGCGAGCGGATCCGTGCGCGCATCGGGGCACATCCGGCCATGCTGTTTCTGCACGGCGACATCTGCCGCCGGGAACTGCTGGTGGAGATCGAGGGGCTGTATGCCTGAACTCCCGGAGGTGGAGACCACGCGCCGGGGCATCGAGCCGCACGTCGCCGGCCGGCGCATCACGTCGGTGACCGTGCGTGAACCGCGCCTGCGCTGGCCGGTGCCGCGTGACCTGGCCGGGCGGCTTGTGGGCCGGACCATCCACAGCGTCTCGCGCCGCGCCAAGTACCTGCTGGTGGATGCCGGCGACGGCACGCTGATCATCCACCTGGGCATGTCCGGCAGCCTGCGACTCGTGGATCCCGCCACGCCGCCGCGGCCCCACGATCACGTGGATCTTCAACTGGACTCGGGCCGCTGCCTGCGCCTGCACGACCCGCGCCGGTTCGGGGCCGTGCTGTGGACCGGGGAGGATGCGCATCGGCATCCCCTGCTCGCCCGCCTGGGTCCCGAACCCCTGGGCGAAGACTTCGACGAGGCTTACCTCTTTCGCAGCACCCGCAAGCGGCGCGTCGCCATCAAGCAGCACCTGATGAACAGCCGCGTGGTGGTGGGCGTCGGCAACATCTACGCCTCCGAGGCCCTGTTCCTGGCCGGCATCCGCCCCGGCCGCGCCGCAGGCCGACTCACACGCGCCGAATGCGTGCGGCTGGCGCATACCATCCGGCAGGTGCTTACGGAGGCCATCGAACAGGGCGGCACCACGCTGCGCGACTTCGTGCGCGAGGACGGCAGCCACGGCTACTTCGGGCAGCACCTGCGCGTCTACGGGCGCGCCGGGCGCGCCTGCCTGACCTGCGAGACGCCCGTGAAGCAGCTCGTCCAGGGCAACCGCTCCAGCTACTACTGCCCTGCCTGCCAGCGCTGAGCGGTTTCAGCCCGATACCGGGACCATGACGCGGGCATTCCGTTGAGTTTCGGTAGCGTGTGCGCCGCACGAGGCAGCCCCTCACCTTTCGTGGCTCCGCGGCCTTCCCGGTGGATTCGATCATCACAGGGGATCCATGGGCATCCGCGATCAGAGGCGTAATCATCCACGCGACAGCCTCACCCCACGCAGGAGCCCGGTCCTCCGGGCGAATCTGCCGCTGCCGATGAACGCTTTCCATTCGAGACGTCGAAGAGCCGAATATGACGGGCGTCCCCTTCCCGCTTACCCGGATGCAAGATTGACCAGCGGAAACAGCCCGAACCAGAGCACGTAGCCCAGGGACACCCCCATGAGCCCGTCGATGCGCCCGGGCGGCCGGTGCCTGCGAAGTTCCCGCCACAGCAGCCACACAAGCCAGATCGCGTGGGGTATGACCGCGTAGGCGATGCCCGCGTACGCACCTGCCGCAAGGTCCATGACCTGAAGCGTCACACCGGCGCCCGCCGCAAGCAGTGTGCAGACCAGCGCCACCCACAGCGCCCCTGTGGATCCCAGGCGCACGGCGAGCGTTCGCTTGGAGACGGCCGCATCGGACTCGAGATCGGGGATGCCCGATAGCGTAATGGATGGCACGATGGCCAGCAGCAGCGGCAGGCTCAGCAGCCAGGGCAGCGGATCGCGCCAGTCGCCCGCGAGGAACACGTAACCGCACAGCAGGACCCCGAGGCTGTGGGTGAGCGCCACGTCGAATTCACCCAGCCCGCGGTAGCTGAGTTTCAGCGGCGGCGCCGTGTAACCGATGGCCAGCACGGCCAGCACGGCGGTCACGCCCAGCACCTGCGCGGGTTCTCCGGGCGACAGGCCGGCAAGCCACGCCAGGGCGGCCAGAAAGCCCGCCGACGCGGCCAGAATCCCGAAGCGGATCTCCCGTAGTGACAGCAGCCGCTCCACCAGGACACGGGATCCGCCGGTGAAGGGACTGTAGAAGCGGTTCTGCCGGTCGGTATCGAAGTCCACCCGTTCATTAACGAGCACGGTGGCGACTTCCAGGAGGAACAGGCAGAGGTAACCCAGCCAGAACACCGGGTTGCCGAACACGCCCGCCTCCGGCGCCGCGGCCAACGCACCCACCGTGTAGGCCACCCAGGTCATGGGATAGAACTGCAATCGCAGCGCCCTGACCCATGCACCGGCCTTCTGTCCAAGCCACTCGCGCACGGAGATCCGGCCATGTACCAGGCGCAGCCCTTCCGCCTGAGCCCTTTGCAGCCACGCCTCACGCCGCGCCTGGTCGGAAAAGCGCACCGAGCCGAACATCAGCGAGCGCACCGGCCGGATGCCGCAGAAACCCAGTGTCGCGCGCGCCATGGCGTTCCTGCCGGGCTGGCG